>CAZQWX010000050.1:0-5290 GCA_964597255.1 uncultured Gammaproteobacteria bacterium
CCTAACCTACTTTTGATGGGCAGTGAAGGAATTGCTGTCGGTATGGCCACCAAAATCCCGCCGCACAATCTCTCCGAAGTGGTCGACGCCATCGCCTTCATGATTGACAAGGGCACCGCCGATATCACCCCGGAAGAACTGGTCCAATTCATCAAGGGTCCCGATTTCCCGACCGGCGGCATCATCTATGATCAGCGGGAAATCCTGGCCGCTTACGCCACCGGCAAAGGCAAAATTGTCATCCGGGCAAAAACTGAAATCGAAGAACAAGCCAGCGGCAGATCCGCCATCATCGTCACCGAAATCCCGTATCAAGTCAATAAGGCCGACCTGGTTGCCCGCATCGCTGATCTGGTCAAAGATAAAAAACTTGAAGGCATTTCTGATCTGCGCGATGAATCGGACCGCAAAGGTATCCGGGTCTATATCGAGTTAAAACGCGACGCCCGGCCCCAAGCCGTTCTCAACAATCTCTTTAAGCACACCGAACTGCAAACCTCCTATCCGGTTAATGTCGTCGCCCTGGTCGACAATACACCCCAAACCCTGACTCTGAAAATGATCCTGACGGAATTTATTAAACACCGGACTAATGTTGTCACCCGCCGCAGCCAGTTTGAACTCAAAGAAGCCCAGGCCCGGGCCCACATTCTTGAAGGGCTCAAGATTGCCGTTGACCACATTGATGAAGTGATTGCGATTATTCGAAAAGCCGAATCCGCCGATGTTGCCAAAACCAAGTTGATGGATCGGTTTAAACTTTCTGATCTCCAGGCCACCGCCATTTTGGACATGCAATTGCGCCGGCTGGCCGCCTTGGAACGCCAAAAAATCGAAGATGAACTGGCCATGGTCAAAGAAACTATCGCTTATCTTGAGGACTTATTGGCCCACCCCGAGAAAGTGCTGGTCGTCATTAAAAGTGAACTGCAAAAACTCAAAGAGCGGTTCGGTGATGACCGCCGGACTAAAGTGGTCAAGGGCAAAGTCGGCGAGTTTGCCGAGGAAGATTTAATTCCCAACGATCCCATGGTCGTCACCATCACCAAGACTGGCTATATTAAGAGGCTTAGCCCATCATCCTATCGCGCCCAAGGCCGCGGTGGTAAAGGAGTCACCGGCATGACCACCAAGGAAGAAGACGAAATTGAACACCTGGTGTCCACATCTGCCCATGACAACATTCTCTTCTTTACCAACAAAGGTAAGGTTTATCAAACTAAAGTTTATGAATTGCCCGAGGGCAGTCGCCAAGCCAAGGGCCAAGCGGTCGTTAATCTCATTAATATTGACCAGGGTGAAAGTGTCCAGTCTGTTCTCACCTACGCCAGTCAAAAAACCGGCGAGAAGGGTGATGGTCGAGAATACATCTTCCTGGCTACCCGGCATGGTACAGTCAAAAAGTCGCCGGTCACCGAGTTTGCCAACATCCGCCGCAACGGCCTAACTGCCATCAAACTGGAGACTGGCCCTGCCCGCAATGCTTCGCATAGCGATGCAGGCGGGGACGAATTGGTTTGGGCCAAACTCACTACCGGCTCCGACGACATTCTTCTGGTTACCAATCAGGGTAAATCCATTCGCTTTTCGGAGAAAGAAGCCAAATCACAAGGCCGCGACACCATCGGCGTCCGCGGTATTAAGCTGGCCAAAGACGATTTCGTCGTTGGCATGGAAGCTATCAGCGGCGCCAAGTTCGACATTCTAACAGTCTCGGAGAAAGGCATCGGCAAACGCACCGCCATCGACCACTTCCCCAAACAAAAACGGGCTGGTCAGGGTGTCAAAGCCATGCAGCTGACCGCCAAAACCGGAAAGTTGGTCACCGCCCGGGCCGTCGATGACTCGATCGACCAAGTTATCTTTACCAGCGCCAAAGGCATCGTCATTAAACTGTCGCTCAAAGATATTCCATTGCTCTCCCGGGCCACGCAGGGCGTCATTCTGATGCGGTTCTCCGAAAAAGATGACCATGTCGCCGCCGTGGCCAGTCTAGCAAAGTGAACCACTACTATATCCTGATCATGGCTGGTGGCTCCGGAACCAGGCTCTTCCCATTTTCCCGGGACAATTCCCCCAAACATCTCATCACCATTCTTGGTAAAAAGACTCTCCTGGCCCAAACTTACGATCGCGCCAAAAAAATCGTCCCGCTCGAGAATATCTATATCTCTACCAACCGTAAATATATTTCAGCCATCAAAAAGCAGCTCCCAGGTTTTCCCGCCAGCCATATGCTTGCCGAGCCAACCAAAAAAAATACTGGACCCGCCATGGCTTTATGCGTTACCCTCATTGCCCAGAAAGACCCAAAGGCCATCGTTGCCACCACACCTACTGATCATCAACTCAAAAACCCTGCTGCCCTAATTCGAGCTTTCAAAACCGCCTTTAAAACCATAAGCCTGCTGCCAAACAACATTCTCATCATTGGTATCCATCCCGACTCGCCCAATACCGGTTATGGCTACATCCAGCTGGGCAAACTGGTCAGCCGGATTTCTGGCCAACCCATCTACCAAGCTGCCAGTTTCAAAGAAAAACCAGATTTGGCCACCGCCGAGAACTACCTATCTTCCGGTGATTATCTCTGGAACACCAGCTATTTCGTCTTTTCTGCCCAGCATTTCCTCGATGAAGTTACTAATAACCTTCCGGAAGTGTCAGCCGGTCTACAAAACATTCTCAGCGCCCGGGGGACTAAAACCTATCAATCTGTTCTTGACCACGACTATTCTCAATTCCCCAATATTGCTGTCGACAATGCCATCATCGAGAAGACTCACCATCTCCTGGTCCTACCGGCCAACCTGGGTTGGTGCGACATCGGCTCGTGGGACACTGTCATCAGTCTGATCGACCAGACCAAGCTTTCTCCACAAGGCAACTATGCCCAGGGCCTCCACATTCCTATTGATAGTCAAAACACCATTGTGTTCTCACAAAATCCCAAAAAACTCATTGCTACCATTGGCTTAAAAGACGTCACCATTATCGACACCAACGACGCCACTCTGGTTGTCGCCAAAGGCCAAAGCCAAAAGGTTAAGCAGGTGGTCGATGAAATTAAAAAAAGAAAACTGGAACACTTGCTATAAACTTCTCCGGCCTAAGAGGCCGGAGTTCTCTTAGAACCAAGTTTAATGCGGCTCACAGAAACTCCAGCAAAATCAGCTATACTTCTATATATTGGTCAAGGTTTTAATTAGTTCGCATTCAACTCACGGGCTAAAAGCCCGAAGTTTTCTGCGAGCCAATTATAAGAATACCAATCTCCCCCTTGAACAGTGGAAACAACCTCGATAAACTAAACAACGAAGATATGACCACATCCGAATCACGCCAGCCAGAATCAAGAATTAATATCGGCAGACGGGATGCCTATCTCGGAGAGAGTCCCTTTTTCTCTAGGAGTGAGGCTGATCCACAAAAAGTAAGTGATGTGATACAGGCAATTCGCTTAACACAAGCAGAGCGTAATGTCGGTATGCCTCCAGGTGAAGAAACAATGACCTAGCTATCCCAACCCCTTGCGCGCCCTATCACCCAGTGCTAATCTTTATACATGCCCGAGCACCGTCCAGATTCACCGATTGGTACCATCCTCGTTGGCACCCTTTTTTTCTTCCTGTGTCTGTTTATTTACACCAAGTTCAGTCCAAGCTTTCCGTTGTCAGTTAATCAAATAACGACAACAAAAACTGATCTCTTCACTGTGACGGGGGAGGGGAAAGTAACTGTGGTACCAAACACCGCTCAAATCAGTCTGGGTTTCACTGCCAATGCATCCACCGTAAGCGACGTTCAAAACCAAGCCAACCAAACCATCAATAAAATCTCCGCGGACGTCAAAAAACTGGGAGTAGAGGACAAGGACATTCAGACGTCTTCTTACAATTTACGACCCAACATTGACTATCAATTCGCCAATCAGAGGATCACCGGCTATGCCATTGACGTCAATTTAAGCATCCAGGCAAGAGATTTTTCCAAAATTAATCAAATTATCGACACGGCCACCGCCGATGGCGCCAACCAGGTCGGGGGATTAACCTTTACATTAGACGACGCGACCCAACAAAAACTGACCTCACAAGCCCGCAAGATAGCCATCGACCAAGCCAAGCAAAAAGCGGCGGAAATTGCCGGCGAAGCCGGAATTAATCTGGGTAGAATAATCGATGTCCAGGAAAACCAGCCGAACATAATCAGACCCATGTACGCCGCCGGTGTGGCTAAAACAGACACCACCACAGCTCCGGCCCCAACTCAAGTCGAACCCGGCTCTTCCGACATCACGGTCGACGTCACCCTCAGCTACGAAACCAGATAGTTCCACCACTAATCAGATTGACGATCCTATTGCCACAATCTATAATCAAGCCATATATGGTTCTCGAAAGAATCAAAGGACTCTCAATTTTCGACGGCTACTATCGTAGGCAAAAGTTGACCGGGATTAGTTCGGTAGCCGACATTGAACTAGATTGCCGACAAGACATGGCAACATACCGCGAATGGCTCAGGAAAGCCAGAAAGGAACACAACGAACACGAAGCAACACTTTTCAAAGGCAGCTTATCGACTGCAATCGATATCTATAGAAAGGTGGCCAGTCGTGATCCTCGACAGCTCGCCACAACTCTCGACTACTATCGAGGGCAAGTTGCCCACGCAGAAAGAAAACTCCACGGGGTTACTTCAGGCACATACAAGCCAGACCAAATCCTTGACGGTTCCGCTGGTATGAAAGTTGGCACAGCCGAAAGCTATCAACAAGAGATTGCCGCAAAGAGTGCCTACGTTAACGCCCTTAGTAACTACCTGGGGCTAAAGAGGCCCAGCTGAACAATCCCTATTTTCCGTGGAACTTCTCGTGGACATCGCGCAGCTGGGCATTAGTCACGTGAGTATAGATTTGCGTCGTTGCCACATTCTTGTGGCCCAGCATTTCCTGAACACTCCGCAGATCCGCGCCGTTCATTAACAGATCCGTCGCAAACGAATGGCGCAACGTGTGTGGCGTGGCATTCACCGGTAACTTGGCGCGTCTCACATATTTTCCCACCATCCGTTCCACACTCCGACTGGTCAGTCGCATCTTCTCACCACCGTCAATTTCCACCTTTTTGCCGCTATACCGAATGAACAGCGGTCGTGCCTGATCCTGACGCATTGTAAGGTACCTAGCAAGGGTTTCTTTTGCCCGGGTAGATATAAACACCACCCGCGCCCGGCCGCCTTTGCCAATGATGCCAAATTCTCGGCTTTCCAAATTAATTTTCTCCCG
>CAZQWX010000051.1:0-2713 GCA_964597255.1 uncultured Gammaproteobacteria bacterium
AGCCGGTTTTGCTCCGGCTGCTATTTTCTTTTGGATCTCTTCAGCTGACAGATTGCGACAGTTTTTGTCCCGTAACTGAGAAATTTTCTTCTCATGCGCTTCCTTGATTTCTTCTTTGGTCTGAGCTTTACAAAAACAGTAGAATGCATGACCATCGGCAACCAACTTCTCGGCATATTTTTTGTAAGCTCCACTGGCCACCCGTTGTGATTGAATATATGGTTCATATGGTCCGCCAACCAGTGGACCCTCATCCCAATTAATGCCAAACAGCCGTAGTTGTTCGTAGATCTTCTCGGTTGATCCCGGAACATAACGATTACGATCGGTGTCTTCAATGCGCAAAATAAACGTTCCACCCTTATTTTTAGCAAAGGCAAATGCATATAGTGCCGATCGTAAGCTGCCAATATGCAGATAGCCAGTCGGGGATGGGGCAAAACGCGTACGCACACTCATAGCTTGATTATAATCGGCTCGCAGAAAACTCCTGGCGAAGCCAAGGTTTTCTGGTGAACTGATTAAAACTTTGACCTATATTTGCAAGTATAGCAAACAGCGCCGGAGTTTTCGTGAGCCTCATTAAACTTGACCTAAAATAACTCCGGCTTTGATCCGGAGAAGTTTATAACCCTGTTCTTTGACTATTCACTAATATCTTACTATCCTGTTATCCTAGACCTATGGCAACACTTACAGAAACTGCTTGTGTCCGAACATGCAGCTGCTCGGACACAAGCAGTGCAGGAATTCAATCTGGTTAGTAATCACTTAGACTGATAGATAGCCCTGCCATTATGGCTACATTAACAGAAACTGCTTATATCACCAGGAAACTAATCAACCTTGGAGTTATCACCCTGGTGCTAATAATAATTCTTAAGATTTCATTTGGTCTGGCTTCTGGGCTATGGCAAAAACTCTTTCCTCCGCCACCTCCGGCCCCTACGCTGACTTTTGGTAAACTGCCATATCCCACCGGCCAAAACAGTGTCGCCACACCATCCGGAACAATCACCTATGATCTTCAAACTGCCGATGGCAATCTTCCCGTCTTTCCAAATCTGGGCAAGGTCTATTTTTTCAATCACCCCGGACCTACCTTTGGCTCGTTTGACAAAACTAAAGCTCAGGCAGCCAAGATCGGGTTTGCTGGTATCCCGGTTAAAATCGGCAGCACAGCCTGGAGGTTTACTGACACCACCAATCCTTTGCGCACCCTGGATATCGATGAGATCTCCAATAACTTCCATCTGGTTTATAACTATCTCTCAGACTTGTCGCTTTTTAATGCCAAAAACTTTTCCTCCGAAGCTGACGCTATTTCCCAAGGCCAAGGTTTCTTCAGTGGGCTTGGCCTTCTAAGTACCGACTTGCAGTCAGGAACGCCGACAGTGGCTTATTTCAAGTTGGACTCAGGAACCCTGGTGCCAACCACATCTTTATCCAACGCTGATGCTATTGGAGTTACTTTAAGTCGGGGGACTCTTGATAACGTCCCCATCTTGTCTCCCGATGCCAGACAAGGCCTGGTCTCGGTTCTGCTTTCCGGATCTAACGATCAGAATAAGCGTATCCTCGAGGCTAGATATTTCTATACCCCAATCGAGACGGATACTTTTGCCACCTATCCGCTACTCACAGCTACAACTGCCTATAATCTTCTTAAGTCCGGCCATGCCATCTTCGCCTCACTGCCAACCCCCATGACCAACTCGATCACGATCAGGGATATCTCCTTGGCCTATCTTGACCCCTATCCACCCCAAGCCTACCTTCAACCGGTAGTGGTTTTTTCTGACCAAAAAGGCTTCGTTGCCTATGTTCCGGCCGTGGATCCGAAGTGGTTGGGACAATAAATGTCAAAGTAGACCTAATTTTGGAGACTTCGAACAGATTTTGGAAGAATATCAAAGGATCTTCAGAAATTTGAAGAGATATATTTCCTATACTTAAAAACTGAGGGTTACTAATGGCGTATGAACCGCCCAGGAGTTTTCATTTATAGTTACTACTGTTCCATCTGTTACCTCTGTTCTTCGAACATTTTCTAATATAACTTCTCTTGTTTTAGCTGTAATTCTTGTGGAATCGCTTGCGAAAAACCGTTCTGGTCCAACAACTATTCCCTGTATTACTGCAGACTTGTGGAAATCTGGCCATTCATATCTCGCAGTCACAGGAACTCGGAACAGTTTTGATATCCTTGCGGCTCGATCTCCTTCTATCGTTATGCCAAGTTTCTTCATAGGTTAGGTCCGAACATTAGCACGTAATTTTCCTCTAGTCAACTTAAGGAGGGCCTTATTGTCGCGACACAGTCAGTCTTTTGGCTATGAGTAGCGCGTAGGGGAATCGGACCCCTTTTGCCAGGATTCGAAGGTCATAGACCTTTTCTCTTTTTGACTTGGTAGCGCGTGCGGGATTTGAACCCGCGATTTGTTGGATGAGAACCAACCGTCCTGGGCCACTAGACGAACGCGCCTGTGCGTAAATTCTACCGGTTTCCCATTGACAAAGCAAGGAAAAGTGCTAAAATAACTAAGCGAAATACAGAGCCTCGCAGTGCTTCGCAATATAAATTTAATATATAACAAAGCGGCGACTTTCTGAGAAAACAGAAAGTCCATTTTTTTTGCGGTAATCAGCCACAATTTTGTAAGTTAAGCTGAAGAATAAGTTGATATAACTATGAAAAACAACGGTGTCATTC
>CAZQWX010000052.1:0-4851 GCA_964597255.1 uncultured Gammaproteobacteria bacterium
CTTCAAGAGCAACTGCCACCACATTTCCCGGTAATTTTTTACTGATTAAATCAATCACCATCAAATGGTTGTCGGTCCCACCGGAAACCAGATCCACACCGTTCTTCATCAAGATCTCAGCCAAAGTCTTAGCATTAACCACAATTTGCTTGGCATACTTCTTAAAAGCCGGAGTCATTGCTTCTTTTGCAGCCACCGCAATCGCCGCAACTGTATTATCATGTGGCCCGCCTTGCAGAGCCGGAAATACCGCTCTATCAATCTTGTCACCTAATTCCGGATCCTTCGCCAGCCCCCTTGGAGTAACCATCAGCATCGCCCCCCTCGGCCCCCGCAATGTTTTATGAGTGGTCGTCATAATAATATCAACATACGGCACCGGGTTCGGATGTACCCCACCCACTACCAGACCAGCAATGTGCGAGATGTCTGCCAAAAGATAAGCTCCACACAGGTCGGCAATTTTCCGAAAGCGAGCAAAATCTAGTGTCCGCGGATAGGACGTTGTTCCGCAAACCAGGATTTTTGGCCTTTCCTTCTTAGCAAACTCAGCCAATTTTTCATAGTCAATTTTGCCATCCTTTTCTACCGTATACTGTACAGATTTAAAATATCTTCCAGAAAACGTAACTTCCGGATGACCATGGGTTAAATGCCCACCCGAGGAAAGTGCCAAGCCCATTATCTTGTCACCGGGAGCAAGCAGCGCAAAATACACTGCGGCGTTGGCAGGACTGCCAGAATAGGGTTGAACATTAACGTATGGTACCCCAAACAGCTTCTTCACCCGCTCCATTGCCAAATTTTCCACTTCATCCGCTACCTTGTTCCCTTGATAATAACGCTTACCGGGGTAACCTTCGGAATATTTATTAGCCAAGATACTACCAGTGGCTTCTCGCACTGCTGCCGATGCATAGTTCTCCGACGGAATCATCTGCAGAGTATCCCGTTGCCTCTTGGCTTCCTTGACAATTAATTTCGCTACTTCCGGATCGGATTTTTGAAGTGTCATCGGTCAGATTGTAACATAACCATAAATCTATAGCCTATTCGTCAAAAAACGCATCGCTATATCCTTAGCACTTTTTAAATCACTGTACGTTTTGAGGTAAAAAACTGGTGACTCTTCTCCCGACACACCCCTAATCATATTCGATAAGCCATCAAATAAACTCTCATGAATTAAACAAAGAACTGGGGTCTCTTTCATTCCTAATCTCGGCTTCAAAAGCGCTCGCTCAATTTCCATTCCTACCCCAAAACTGGGGCCGTTGACCATAGCAATTAAATGGGTAGCCTCCATAACCCAATTCATATCAACCTCTCGCACCCGACCTGGGAAGTTCCTGGTTTTTCCTCTTTCAACACCTGTTCTCCTCTTAAAAAGAGTATCCATCTGTTCCTGACTTCTCGCTACTACATGTTCACTCAAGACATCAACACCCTCTTTTTTAAGATACTGAACAAGCTTCCAGTTTAATTCCGGGTTTGGATCGACAGCCCCTCGAATAGTCCCCGAAAAGTACAACTTAATATTTTTCAGTCCTTCTCGTCCTGGTCTCTCTTGGTATCCATCCAATCCTGACGTGCTCTCAATTGCATTCCAAATATCATTGCCGACGTCAACAATTGGTCGGTCAGATTGAATAACTTTCCAGCCGTACCTTTTCGCAGACATTAAATGCGCCTTTCTGCCAAGTTCCCACCGCTTATCCCTGTCCTCGTTTCTGTGACTCCGTTCAATAAAAGTAGTAAACCTTGGGCCATCTAAAACTATTGCCAGGTCTTCAGCCAAAAGTCCATTATTAATCTTCTCAAGCTTTCTAAACGAAATACCACTAGCAACACCCCAAGAAATCCCTGTCCCTTTGTAATCCTCTGCAATGATCCAGTATCCATGGTTAAGTAAATCAATCAGCTTAGGCTCAAAGTCTCGCCGGTTTTGGGCAAACAATTTTTGCAGATCAAGTTCGTCCATTTTCTCCCCGCCCCGTATCACCGAATTTATCTGCGGACCTGTCGGCTTCAAGTTATAAATGGGGTATTTAATCGACTTAACTTTATACCCCTGTTCCACCAATTTGCTAACCAACAGATTAGTCTGCGTTGTTTTGCCAACATTGTTAGCTCCGTAAACCACAATAAATTTTCCCTTTGCTCTTTTCATAAACATTAACATTCTAAAATTTATCTTATTGAGCAACCTTTTGCAACCAGTCAAAATAGCCTATACCAGATCTACAACAAGGTATTCGAATTTTGACTTCTCCAGTAACTAATATATAATTAGCTTATAGCTAAGCCCTGGGTAACAAAAACATGACAGAGACTATTATTGCCGACTTCGAATTTATCCCTGTCAACCATCGTTTACATAACGGACTAATAACAGCCACACCACCTGAGGACACCAGGGTCGTTGATGTTGCAATTGCACTAACAAATGAGATCCCAAGGTTGAGAAACCAATCTATGAACGGAAGGAGAATTGTCTTCAATATCCAGCAAATACTGGGTTGTATTGATTGCCCAGTCTTTCAACAATATGCTTACTGGGCAGAAGAAAATATCACACCACAACTTGGCAATCGGTCAACAGATGAAAATGGCAATAAACGCCAGGAAATTATTTGCTTTGGACAGGATAAAATAGCAGAAAAAATTGGTGGAGGTCTCGACAGGTTACCTTGCTACAAAAAATTCAGAAACCGTACTACAGTCCAACTTTAACCTCTCCCCAAAACCACATAGTTTAGATAGAATGAAAACATATGAGCGCCAAAATCAGTGCTGGGCTTTTAATGTATCGCCACACAAACAAAAAAGTAGAGGTCTTCCTCGTTCATCCCGGTGGACCATTCTTTGCCCACAAGCACGAGGCCAGTTGGGATATCCCTAAGGGCGAAAAAAATGATGGTGAGGATCTTTTTGATGCCGCCAAACGCGAGTTTACTGAAGAAACTGGAGTTTCTCCAAAACCAGATGTGATTTACAAAGATCTAGGATTTGTTACCAACCATAGTGGTAAGAAGGTTTATGTCTGGGCTTTTGAAGATGGCGACTTTGATCCAGCAAAACTGGTCAGCAACACTTTCCAGCTTGAGTGGCCACCAAAAAGTGGCAAGATTGTTGAATTTCCCGAAAACGACAAAGGGGATTATTTCACACTAGATGAGGCTGAAAAACTGATCTACCCTTTTCAAAAAGATTTCCTCTCTAGACTTCAAAAACTACTACTAGTATAGCGCCTTTGCTTAACTTTCATTTATCCCCTTCAAGTCGTCTCTTCTTTTCTTCAATTTTCTTCTCAGATTCTCGCCTGGCCAAGGAATAATCCCCCCAATCTGTCAACAAACCAGAAAAAACTGACGGCGTTGTTCTGGTTGCTGCCAAGGCAATCTGTTGGGCAACTTTACGATAGAATGGCCGTCCCTGAGGTCCAGTCCGCAACTCGACCAACCAATAAATTTCCCGGGCTGTCAGTCGCATATACCAATGTTGAATAAAACCGTTAGCTACTGCATATTGAGCCACATATGGAGACAGTTTATAAAGTCGACTAAATATTTTCTCTGAAGCTGTCATTGCCGACTTGACCTGATCGGCAAACGGAGATTGCAGTACCTCTTTTTCCAAATCAAATCCCCATCTGGTAGTAAATCGCTGCCTTTCTTGGGTACTCATGCGGTGACGTCGTAAATCCCGATAATCGCCACCACGTCCCCACATCTCAAACAGATAATTAGCATTCTCAAATGCCCGAGGAACTTTACGAAAGCGGTCTTGAGGTCGTTGCTTCTCCCTCTTTCCAAACTGTCGCTCAGCCAAAATAGCTTGAATTATTTCTTTTCTTTTCTTTTGACCCAAGCCCTTTACAAATCGATGGATCTCCTCAAAAGGCACCATATCCTGACCACTGAACAAAAAGGCAGAAACTATCTTTTCCTCTGCATCTTCATCAAAAGATAACAATTTTACCCATTGAACCGGTCTTAACTTCCTGCTACTGATTTTCCCCACCACGGTTCTTCGAAGCAATTGTAAGTTATTACGATATATCTGTATCTCGGCCCCACGTTGGGTCTGAGGTCGGTTAACAAACGAAGGAACCGCCTTCGTGAGCTCCAGACAAATTTGTTGACCCCAATAACGCACCTCACCCAACGGATGAAACAACATCTTGTTAATAATATCCTCATATACCCGCCCATTGCCAGAAATTGCTAAATTCGTCCGTACTGCAAAAGGCAACAGCTCTCGTAAGTCATCAAACCTCTTTGCCGACCTGGACTTCTCGAATGAAACCAGCGTCTCGTCATCCCCTTTGGGATAAAGTTTCTTGATATATTCCACATATGGTTCAGCTAACTGTGAGTAGACATCAAATAATTCGTCCATGGCTTGCCGATAACTTTTGGTTAATCCAGCTTTTTTAATTTCACCCGGAACCACATATTGATAGTGACCGTCTGCTTGTTTATCAGCATAGGAAACATACCGGGTCGATTTTTCAAGAAATGAAACACCAATTCGTTTGTCCACCACCTCCTGGAGCGCCACCAAAGATAACCCTTCAACACATAAGTGCACAGATCCCATTTCTGCTATAGAATCATCACCATATTCCGCCAGCCACTTGTCAAAAAATTTTCTCGCTCGCTGAACATTAGCCACCGTATCAATTCCACCATGGTGATGTAAAAAATCAATCAATTCCAAAAACTTCCCCTTAGTTTTGACTTTTTCTCTTTTTTCTATTTGCGACAGTTGCTCCCAATCACTTTGTTTTTCTGGAGCCACAATCGGGGCCACATATTCATCGAGGAACATTCGGCGCAAGGTTTTCCG
>CAZQWX010000053.1:0-1870 GCA_964597255.1 uncultured Gammaproteobacteria bacterium
GAGCTATTTATATATTTATATCATGGAATTTCCAAAAAACGTTCTGACCCAAATAAGCGGTTATCTGGAGGCGAGGCGTGGTGAGTTGGAGGACAAGCTGTCGAGACTGAAAAAAGAAGATCCGTTTGAGGATCGCTCCCGGCTCTTGGATCGAGCATCAGATGATTCTGAAGCCCAGAGTAAGGCAGGCCACGAACGGGTGGCAGCACTGTCGCACCAGATGACCCTGGCTTTGGTCCAGACCAGAAAAGCTCTGGCCAAGATTAAGGTGGGTAAATACGGGACGTGTGAGAATTGTGGCAAGATGATTGATACTGACCGGCTGGCGGCAATGCCAACTGCAACCTTGTGTCTGGCTTGCGAGAAGAAGAAGGAAAAGTGATGTAATTAGGGCGGTGGCTGGCAAGGAAGTGGTAGTAATTAAGTTGTAGAATACGGCTGTAAAGCCGTTTTTTTATGGATATAAAAATAATTTTTGAGGACGAAGCGATGCTGGTGATTGATAAACCGACTGGGATGGTGGTCAACCGGGCGGATACGACTGGTGGTGTAGAGACGGTGCAGGATTGGGTCGAGTCCAGAAGGCCAGACGACTCAGAAGACTTTGACGGTCAGAAGTCCAGAAGGTCTGAGAATCTGAAATTCGGAAAGTCTGATACACCGGGTAGTCTGAGTATTCTGGAAGAGGAGTTTTCTGCTCGATCTGGTATTGTTCACCGATTAGATAAAGATACGTCGGGACTTTTAGTGATTGCTAAAACTCCGGAAGCTTTTGAAAAGTTGAAGGCACAGTTTAAAAGTCGGGAAACAGTGAAAAAATATCTGGCGTTGGTTCATGGCAAAGTTGAGCCGGCGGAAGGCAGTATTGATGCGCCGATTGAGCGTAATCCGTTTAACAGGAAACATTTTGGGGTTTTCCCTGGGGGTCGGGAAGCCAAGACGGACTATAGAACAATTCAGCAATTCAGCAATTCAGCACTTTTGGAGGTGACGCCACATACCGGCAGAACACACCAGATTCGGGTGCATATGAAGTATGTTAATCATCCAATTGTGGCCGATCCGATTTATGGTGGGCGAAAAAACTATCGGGATGATGTGAAATTTTGTCCACGGTTGTTTCTTCATGCGGCACACTTGGAGATTACCCACCCAGAAAGCGGTGAGCTTTTGAAATTTGATTCTCCGTTACCCCCAGATTTGCAGACCGTCCTGGATAGGCTACAATAGGTTGATGAGTGAAATTTACCTCTTGGCGCTGGCCCTGGTGGTGGCGGCGGGTTTGGCACTTGTGATGCGCCGGTTGCGGCAACCGCTGGTGGTGTCCTATCTTCTGGCGGGGATGGTGTTGTCAGCTTTTGGTTTAGTCAGACCGGAGCAATGGCAATACCTCAGTTTTCTTCCCGAAATTGGCTTTGCTTTTTTGCTTTTTTTAGTGGGGATGGAATTGGACACGCGGGAATTACGCAGTTTGGGAAGAAACATTCTTTTGGTGACGGCCGGGCAAATTTTTGTTGGCGGTGCGGTGATGCTTTATTTACTGCACAGTTTCCAGATTAATAGCGGTGGGGTGGTGATTGGGGCGTTGGCGCTGACGGTGTCCAGCACAATCTTGACTATCAGGTTGCTCTTGGATGGCGGAGAACTTAATTCCCTTGAGGGGAAGTTGGCGGTGGGGGTAACTTTATCTGAGGATTTGGTGGCGGTGGTACTACTGATGTTCTTGGGTATTCTTGCAGCTGGACAGACCTTGTCGCTTACGACCATTGGCTGGTTGCTGGTTAAGGCAGTCTTTTTGATTTGGTTGGCGTTGTTTTCCGGTAGGAGAATCTTGCCGGGAATCTTCCAGTTGGCAGCAGATAATTCTGAA
>CAZQWX010000054.1:0-16429 GCA_964597255.1 uncultured Gammaproteobacteria bacterium
GTTGTATAACGAAGTAGACCTTTTTAATACTCAGGTTGATTTTTGGATGTTTGCACAGGATGAAAACATTCACGCAAACCACCCCGGGCAGCTCACAGTAAGTATGCAAAGAGTCAAGCCGGCTTTACTGGAAGCTATTAAAATACTGAGGGTGGCTTTGCCTTAAACAGCATGAGCAAAATTGGGCTGTAAGTCAGGGATAGAAATTGACTGTGTCGAAGTCTGTAAATAGGTTATAACTTCGTCCACAGTTCGCAGCAAATTTATTTGCAATTTTAAATTGCCTGTGATAAAAACATAGAAGATGAATCAGAAGACGGGCATAATTGTTGGCATAGTAATCCTTCTGCTAGTTGTAGTTGGTATTGGCGGTTATTTGCTTATGAGAAAGAACCCAACGCCAGCGCCGGTTATTCAAGCGCCCCAACAGCAAGTAACACAGCAAGCGACGCCCCAGGAAACACAAGGAACCTTAAAAAGCTTGATGGCCAGTGGTGGATCGGTGCAATGCAGCTTTACCAACACGGCTACTGATTCAGCAAAAGCTTCTGGAACGGCATATATTTCCTCCGGTAAGATGCGGGGTGATTTTGCCATGACCGTTGCTGGCGCCACCCGAAACTCGCATATTATCGTGGATGGCCAAACCTCTTACCTTTGGACCGATGGAATTAAACAGGGCATGAAGTTTGCCATGGCAAATCCTCAGCCAACTACAGCTGCTGGTGGAAGCAACCAGGGGGTTGATTTGAACCAATCAGTGAGTTATTCTTGCCAACCCTGGAGCGCTGATACTTCTATGTTTGCCTTGCCCACTGATGTGACGTTTATGGCTTTGACTGTACCATCCACTGCACCCAGCACATCAGGGACTGGAACAACCGGCGTGTCAGCCCAATGTTCAGCTTGCGATAATATCCCGGCTGGGCCAGCAAAGGACGCCTGCAAAACCCAACTTCATTGTCCGTAACCTAAACTTTCTTCGACTAGCATTAACTGTTGCCCAGCTAAATGTGATATAACGTCCGCATGGAGATTGCTGGAAAAATCGTGATTATCACTGGAGCCTCGTCAGGTATTGGTGAAGCGACGGCTAGACTTTTGGCGCAACAAGGGGCAAAGGTTGTGCTGGTTGCCAGATCTAAGGAAAAGCTGGAAAAGTTATCAGCAGAATTGCCCGGTTCAATGGTAGTTGTTGCTGATTTACGGGAGGAGAAGCAGGTTCGGAAGATGATAGCGGATGTGATGAAGCAATATGGCAAGGTTGATGTGCTGATTAACAATGCTGGTAGAGGTTATCTTTCTTCTTTGGAGGATATCGAAACAGAAAAACTTCGGGAATTATTTGAATTGAATTTGGTAGCGCCATTGGCGGCGATGCAGGAAGTAATACCCGTCATGCGCAAGCAAGGTGGCGGATCAATTGTAAACATTAGCTCTGGTACGGCCTTAGGCTATTTTCCGAATTTATCGGCCTATGCATCACTGAAGCGGGCGTTGGGTGGCTTGACGCTGACCGGTCGTGATGAATTGGCCAAAGACAAGATAATACTGTCGCTTGTTTATCCATATATGACCAAGACAGAATTTGGAAAAAATTTGATGCGTAGCGGTGACAGTGAAAGAGCTTGGCGGGGAAGACAAGACCTACCTGCCGGTGATAGTGCAGAAGTGGTGGCGGAGAAGGTGTTGGAAGCGATGACCTCAGGTCAAGCCGAGGTGTTTGTCCGAGATTTTCATAGAAGTTAGGGCGTAGAAATCATAATGCTTAAATCCTGGCCGATGATTGGTATGGTAATTGGGTCCTCGATTGGGGGCTATCTGCCTTTGATGTTAGGCGCAGATATACTGTCGATGTGGACAATTGTCGGAACCCTGATTGGCGGAGTGCTTGGGATTTGGTTGGGGCTAAAGATGCCTACAACCGAGTGACAGTATAAAGTTTTGGATAGTAGAGAAAGATGGCTGGGAGTTCTTCGGTAATGGCCTTCTGAAAGTTTTGGTAGATATTAAGCCGGGTATCGAAGTCTAGGGTTTTGCGACCATCCTCTAACAATTTATCGATTTTGGGACTTTTGTAATGCGTTATGTTGCCTTCTTGGGTGGAGTGCCAGAGCATGTATTGGTCCGGGTCAGAAGGAACCTCGAGATAGGCTAGATAGGCATCATAATTACTCGGTAAGATATCAGTAACGTTAATAGTGGCTTGGACGCCAACTGCCCGCCAGGCGGTGGCAATGGTCTGGGCGACCGGCAGAAGGGTTTCGTTGGTGGAAAGAGTGAGAGCTAGTTGGGCTGAGTTGGTGGCTTTCTTTTCCAGGGTACTTTTGGCCGCGTCGAGATTTTGAAGATATTCCTTGGTGCCGGCGGTACCAACCCAAGAGTCTTGGGGTAGCGGTGAATAAGCACGATCACCCTCTGAGTAAGTGTTTGGCAAGGCATAGGCCAAAGCCTGGCGAATTATCCGGTCAGATAGGAGATCATTGTCAGTGTTAAAAAAGATGGTGGCTACTGTGCGAGGATCAACTGTAGCGCTGATGTGATAATGGTTATCTGTCTCAATGTTCTGAGTTGTGTGCAGACCTTCAGCGATTTGAATGTTGCCGAGTTTTAAGGCAGTGACCAAACCAGCTTCGCTGGGATAAAATTTATACTCGGTAAGATTTTGGTTGTGGATGTTGCGCAGTGAAAGCGTGCTGATGAACCGTCCATTGAGACTGATATTCTCTACCCTACTGTCGCCCAAGCCAAGCAGCCCATCTTTAAACAGTGGTTGGGAAACAATAGTGGGCAACGGGGCAAAGGGATCTTTAAATTGAAAGACGATGGTAGTGGGATCAGGGTGAGTTAAGGTAACACTTTTGAGATTGTAATTTACATCTTGGGAGGTGAATGACTGACCATCTTGCCAATGGAGGTTGGGGTTGAGTATAAAAGTCACCAGTTTTCCGGAATCGGTGGCCGTCCAGGACAGAGCGGCAGCGCCAGTGGCCTGACCATCAGGTTCAATTTTGGTCAAGCCCTCACTGATTTGTGATTGAATGTCTTGGGGTAAGGTGCTAACGGTATAATTGCCTACCAGACCAATGACCTTTGGCCGATGACGAAAAAATGAATTGAGCGCACTGGGTAAAAAAACGGCCAAAGCAGCACTAACCAAAATACCAAGTAGGAAGAATTTCCAGTTGACTGAGATGTATGAAGTGGCCAGCCGAAAGGTCAGTCTGACCTGTTTATAAAATGATGTGAGAGCATTCATGGCAAGGCCAAAAGAGCCACGGAGAGGACGGCAAAGAGCACGACCAGGGCAATGGTGGCATACTGAATGATTTTTTCTACACCCCGTTTACTGCGATAGGACTCCCCGCTTCCCCCAAAAGATGAACCCAAACCAGTGCCATTCTGTTGAAGAATGACCACAGCAATCAAGGCGATTGAAACAACAACCAAAACAAGTGTTAAGGGTAGACGCATAGTTGGTAATATTATACTCTGCTAGTTATTTTGACACCAGGGTGCTGAGGGTTTGACGGATAATATTAAGAATCAAGGCGGAGAGGACGGTGGCAGTGATGAGATTGAAGTTATAAGCTGGAAGGATGATACTGGCAACAGTAGCACCTGGGAAGCTCCAAGGGGTGATCCAGATCTCGGGCAGATATTTTGTCAAGGCGAAAAGGAGCACTGAGTCAATGACCAGGCCGACCAGGCCCAGAGTGATGAAGTTCAAAGGGCCGAGAATGGCGGAAAGAATGGGTTTGACGAAAATATATAGGGCGGTAAAAGCTGCGCCAACCAAAAGGAGAGATTTGAGTCCTTCGGCCAAGTGGAGAGCGCCGGTGTAGTTGGCAACAACCCAGATAGCGATGACATTAATAAGGAAATTTTGGATCAGGCCCTTAATCATGGTTTTATCCTAACAAACTTTTGCGTCTTTGCCAAAAATGATAGGTTCGGGAAAAGCGGTGGGCTTCGTCGCTCAGTTTTTGGAGCAGATGGAGGGCAGGGTTGGCTAACTCCAGATTTAATTTTGCGCCGTCAGGAAAATAGATGGTTTCCAGCTGCTTGGCCAGAGAAATGAGTGGTACATTGGTCTTGGTCTGGTACATAGCCTCCTTGGCAGCACCTAGTTGACCCAAGCCCCCATCGAGGACAATCAGGTCTGGTAGGTTATCGTCTTTGTTCTTTAAGCGTCTGGTGAGCATTTCCTGCATCATAGCGACATCATTTGGGGCTGCTTTGGCGGCGATTTTGTAATGGCGATAGAGCCGTTTTTCCGGCACTCCATTGACAATGACTACTCGGGCACCACTGTTATGCTTACCGGACATGGTGGCAACATCATAGCATTCGATACGGTCAAGTTTAGTGAGGTGCAGTATGTGTTTTAAGCTTTCGGTTTCTGCTTCCAGCTTATCCTCGACTAAATTGGGATTGGTGACATATTCCCAAGCTTGGGTTCGTGGAGCAGTGAGATAGTCGATTTGCGTCAATTTATATTTGTAGAGATTGGCTTCCTCAAAGTTTTGCGCTTTGGCAGCTGTTTGCATGTGTTTGATTAAGTCTTTTTGGACTTGCTGACGCTTGCCGTCCAAAAACAAGGCTAACTGGCACAAGTCTGTTTTGTAATGATTTTTTGCCTTGGCATCGAAGTAAACATCCGGACAAGGACAGAGACCCAAGTGTGATCGCAGACAAGTTTTGCCACCAGGATGATTTTGGGAGACATAGGGAAAAACCCGCCGCAACAAGCGCATGAGGGGTTGAAGGTTGGTACCAACAGGAAATGGACCGAAATATTGAGATTGTGCATTGTTTTTTCTCCTGACTATTTTGACTTGAGGAACAATATCTCCCCAGGTGATTTCGATATAGGGATATGCTTTATCATCTTTGAGACTAATATTGTATTTTGGCAGGAACTTGGTGACAAGATTGGCTTCCAAAAGCAGAGCGTCAATTTCTGATTCGGTTTTAATGTGATCCAAACTTTTGATATCACTGACTAGTTGGGCAGTTTTGGGTTGGAGAAGATGGTCATCGCGAAAATAGGAGGCCACGCGATCACGCAGGGAGTTAGCCTTCCCGATGTAGATTATGGTCCCGTTTTCGTCTTTGAAGATATAGACTCCGGGCGATTTGGGCAATGAGCGATAGGCTACCAAGAACAGTTAGGCTGCCGACGACCAAAAGGAAGTTATTCTTGTAAAACGGTTGGACCGTTACAGGATAACTTCGGTGTTGACCGGCGAAGTTAACAGCAATTATATCATTCTTACTCTCTAAAATACCGGTGGGTGACAGGGAGAAGTTGACAGTTTGGCTGGCAAAAGGTGGCAAGACACCGATAGGTGTCCGAGATGGAAAAATATCCAAGGTTTTAGTAGACAGGGTTAACTGATCACCAGTGAACAAGGTGGGGCCGTAGTTGTCGACAGTGACGGACCCGCCTGCCGGTAGACCGGCAGTAATTTTGCCTGGCGGGTCGACGCGCAGGCCCAATTTTGGCGGCTGGGTGAGTGCCAGGTCACCTTGATGGTAAGAAATAATCACATCGTGGCTAGTTTGATCGATTTTATAAGTGCCGGCGGGGGCAGGCCCAGTGCTGTCCAAGCCCAGAATGGAAAAGGCAATGTGGTTAGTGTCCCAGCTGGCGAAATAGTCGAAGCCGCCGGTGGTGTTTTGCCAAGTGGGATCAACCATACGCCATGTGTGGGTGCTAACATCAAAATATTCCGGCCAGGTGTGGAGGAGGTCGCCACCAATGGCCGTGGTTTGCTGGTCCGGACTGATCGCAACGCCATAGCCATAGACGGCGCGGGCGGGAATTTTGGCGGCCCGAGCTAGGGCTACGAAGAGATCAGTAAACTCCACACACGTAGCCAGTTTTGATTGATAAAGTGTACCCAGGGCGCCAAGTCGGGTCGAATGATCGGTAGTGCTGGCCGGATAGTGGAGATTGGCTACCACGTAGCGATAGATAGCGTCAATGGTTTTGAGTTTTTTGGCCAGCTGGATGATCGATGTCTGGTCGCTTTCCCAGTATTTTTGGGGGGTGAGATAGGTGGCTAGATTGGTCGTTTGACTGGGATGAAATTGCGGTTGAGAAGACACAAAAATGGAGCCAGAGGCTTTGACATCCATCTTGGCCACAGGGCCGAGGTCATAGGCTGCCAACCAGTTACCATCACCATCGACAGTGACATTGACCGGATTGGGATCGAGGGAGTCAAGAAAGACCTTTTGATAGTTGGTGTCCGGTGGGAGGGCAATTTTGATCTCGGCCGGATAGAGTCGGGAATTGTAGAGATGGTAGGTCAACTGGTAGTCGTATGTTTGAGAAAGAATGGTCTCCTGTTTGGTGTCATAGACCACGGCAATGCCGGCGGTGGGAATGCCCTGTTTAGACCAGACGTCGGTATAGGCATTGGGGGTGGGGCGGGCGGAGACGCGAGTGCCGAAAGCATCTGGCACATAGATACCAATGGTATAGTCGGAGAGATAACCGGGATCGATGGGTTTGGGAATATAGATTTGCCAAAGATTGCCGGCCTTAGTCGCCATGTCGGGGGTGTCATACACCACAGTCCAGTTTTGGGTTTTACCCAGGCCGGCAACTTGATCGCCAAATTTGACGTCGATTTGTTGGCCTGTGCCGTTGGGTTGCAGGTGCACTGTCAATGGGCCGGTGGCATCAAAGGCCTTGAGGTCAGAAATGTGCAAATTGCCTATCTGAGCAAGATATTCGGAGGAATAGAACTCGCTAACCAAGTTGGTGAGATGAAAATTTTGGGTGACCGTGGCATGGCCATCACCATAGAATTTGTAAGTCAGATCGAAGGACACAGAGAATTTGTTATCGGCATGAACAGTAGATGGATGCCACAGGAATAAGAAGAACAGATTTAATAGGAGAAAAAAGAATAGCGATATACTTCTCTTCACCCGCCTATTTTCTCACATTAATACCCGTTATAGGTATTAACTAATTTCTCGTCAACAAATACCTCATATTTGCAAGGAAAAAATCCAGCAAATAGTGGAGACATGTTTTTATCAATCTTAATATTATGCTTCTCTTTATCACCAACCTCGAACGTTGTTGTTTGCTTTGTACTAAGAGGTGACTTCAACATTTGAACTGTTTCCAGGATATTTTTGCCATCAACTTCGACGGCTAGTTTACCCCAAAGCTGGTTGAAGTTGTAAGTTATTGCGTGTTTTTCTTGATCTCCGACTGAAAAACTAAATTTCATATAAATTGAGTATATACCTTAGTTTAGATAATGTCTTTAAGGTATTCACCGGTCCAGCTTTTAGGATTGGTGGCCACTTCCGTTGGTGTGCCAACGGCGACCACTTCCCCGCCACCATCGCCACCTTCAGGGCCCAGGTCAATAATGTGGTCAGCGTTTTTGATGACGTCGAGGTTGTGTTCAATGACTACTACGGTGTTACCATGGGCCACCAGAAGTTTTAACACATGCAATAGCCGTTCTAGGTCTGCAAAGTGGAGCCCAGTGGTTGGTTCATCAAGAATATAGATGGTCCGACCGGTGGCTTTCTTTGACAACTCGGTGGCCAGTTTAACCCGTTGGGCTTCCCCGCCAGAAAGCGTAGGTGCGGGTTGGCCGAGCTTGATATAGTCCAGACCAACATCAGCCAAGGCATCAAGCTTTGCTCGAAGTGGCGGGATGTTTTCAAAGAAAGAAATAGCTTGTTCAACGGTCAGATCTAGAACGTCAGCAATATTTTTGTCTTTATACAGTACTTCTAGAGCTTCTTGGTTATAGCGTTTGCCCCGGCAAACCTCGCATTCGACATAGACATCGGGGAGAAAGTTCATTTCGATTTTAATCTGACCTTCGCCTTCGCAAGCTTCACAGCGACCACCTTTGACATTAAAACTGAACCGACCAGCCTTATAGCCTTTAATCCGGGCTTCTTTGGTAGTGGCAAACAATTCGCGGATGAAATTGAAGGCCCCAGTATAAGTTGCCGGATTAGACCGTGGTGTTCGACCAATTGGTGATTGGTCAATGAGAATAACTTTGTCGAGGAATTCTGTCCCGGTGATCTCGGCAAACTTGCCGGGTTTGTCTTTGTGGAGGGGATAATACTTTCCCGCCAAGGCTTGATAGAGAATGTCGTGAATCAAGGTGGACTTGCCAGAGCCGGAAACGCCGGTGATACAAATGAATTGGCCCAGAGGAAACTCGACGGTGATATTTTTCAGGTTGTGTTCGGCGGCACCAATCAAGACCAAGTGCTTACCCTCAAAGTTCTCCCGCCTGACACCGACAACTTTATCCCGCAGATCTTCGATGTCAATAACTCGACGGTTTGACAGGTATTGACCAGTCAAGGAATGATGGTCTTTTTTAATTTGGTCAACGGTGCCTTTGGCGATAACGTTGCCACCGTGTTCCCCGGCGCCAGGGCCAAAGTCAAAGATATAGTCCGACTTTTCCATCATTTCCCGGTCGTGTTCAACGACAATGACGGTATTACCTAGGTCGCGCAGCCGCTTGAGAGTGTCAATGAGTTTACTGTTATCACGTTGGTGGAGGCCAATGGAGGGTTCATCAAGAACATACAAAACTCCCGATAGTCCGGAGCCAATCTGGCTGGCAAGACGAATCCGTTGGGCCTCCCCACCAGCCAAGGAGTTAGCCCGGCGGGCCAAGGTGAGGTAGTCTAGACCGACATCAACCAGAAAACTTAATCTGGCGATTAGTTCTTTGACGATGGACAGGGCGATGGCTTGTTCTCGGGTGTTGAGAACCTTCAGTTCATTTAGTTGTTGAACCCAGGCCAGAGCGGACCTGATACTTTTTTCAGAGACCTGGTATATATTCTCATTATTAATGGTGACACCGATGGCTTCAGGCTTGAGTTTGGTGCCATGACACTCCGGACAGGGTTCATTACGCATGTATTTTTCAGTATCACTTCGGCGCCAGTCAGATTCGGTTTCGTGATACAGTCGTTCCATCCGGGGAATGACGCCCTCAAATTTCTCATTAAACCCGGTCATATGGCCTTGGCGGTTGGTGCCTTGAACATAGATTTCTTCCTCGCCGGTACCATAGAGAACCTTGTCCAATTTTTCTTTTGGTAATTTACTAATTGGAATATTGGTGGCAAAGTGATTATTGTCGGCTAAGGTTTGAATCATGCGCATAAACCAGGTATCGTGGTCCACTTCACTGCCCAAGGGTAGAATGCCACCTTCCATAATCGAGAGTTCGCGGTTAAGAATTAGATCTTCGTCGATTTTGAGCAGATAGCCAAGGCCGGTACACTTGGGACAAGCACCCTGCGGTGAGTTGAAAGAAAACATTCGGGGCTCGATGGTGGGCAGGGAAATATTGCACACCGGGCAAGCAAACTTTTCAGAGAAGAGGTGGTCAGTCATGTGCTGGGGACGCTCCGGAAATTCCAAAGCTTTGTCATTGACCTGGGCAACGATGATTTCGCCGTCAGCCAGTTTCAGGCCACCTTCAACGGCTTCCCGCAGACGACTGAGATCTTCGATACCTTTTTTATCGGCCGTGAATCGGTCAACCACCGCCTCGATGTTATGCTTGTTGGTTTTGATCAGGACAATGTCTTCGTCGATGCCAAAAATTTGGTTATCGACCCGAACTTTAGTGATGCCCTTGGTGCGCAGACTGTTGAACAGCTGGGTGTATTCGCCGCGGCGGCCTTTGACCAATGGGGCTAGAACCAAAAGTCTATTAACTTGCTTGCCAACCAAGTCAGTTTTGGCCAGGGATTGAACTTGGTCGACGATTTGATCCAGGGACAGATAGGATATCTCCCGACCACAATTGGGACAATGGGGATGACCAATCCGGGCAAACAAGAGCCGGAAATAGTCATAAATCTCAGTAATCGTACCGACGGTGGATCTGGGATTATGCAAAGTGGTTTTTTGGTCGATGGAAATGGCTGGCGAGAGGCCTTCAATATAATCCACGTCTGGCTTGTCCATGATGCCCAGGAATTGCCGTGCATAAGAGCTGAGAGACTCAACATAGCGCCGCTGGCCCTCAGCATAGATGGTGTCAAAGGCTAAAGAGCTTTTACCACTGCCGGACACACCAGTGAAGACGACAAGTTTATTTTTGGGAATTTCTACGTCAACGTTCTTCAGGTTGTGTTGCCTAGCTCCTTTGATAATAATTTGGTCTTTCATAAGAACCTCTCACTTCGTTCGAGAACCTTGCGGTCCTCGCTTCGCTGCGGGCCTAAAGCACGCAAAATTCGGCCTCATGGCCCGATCCGGTTCCCCGAACCACTGGTATTTTATATGTATTGACAACTAAAATCCAGGTCCTATAATCTTGTTGTTTATGGAAATAATTCAGGAACCAAAAAATTTTCCCGGGACTTGCGAGAGTTGTGTAGCACTGCAACAGCTGAGAGCTAAACTTGAGGAGTATCAAGGTCAAGAGACTGCTCCACAAGCAAGAATCACTTGTTTTGAAATGAAAGCGGACGAGGGATTGGAGCGTGGGCGATTACAGATACAGCGCTGGACACTGGCGGTAATGCATAGCATTGTTTTTGAGAAGGATCAAGAAGGTAATCCAAATTGGTTTAAATCAAATTGGCAAGATGTCGTTGCCTGTCCGGGGAGAATTCTCAGACACTCTCTCACTGCGCCAACTTCTTAAGGTTATCTCGGTAATACGCCGCTCCTTCGAAATCAAGTATCCTGGCGGCTTCTTTCATTCGTCTCTCTAGGACCTTTTTGAGCTTTTGTTTTTCTTCGGGAAGAAGCTGGTTGACATCCATATCTTTTAACTCCTCGTCAAAAAGAACAGCAAATTTATTGGACAAATTGGATTTATTTGACTTATTTGAGACGGCGAAGTTTTCGCGGATGGCTTTGATAATCGTTTCGGGAGTAATGTTGTGCTCCTTGTTCCAGGCTAGCTGAATTTTGCGGCGACGGTTACCCTCATCAATGGCCCGTTGCATCGAGCCGGTGATCGTGTCGGCATACATGATCACTTGGGATTCAATGTTTCTGGCTGCTCGGCCCATGGTTTGGATTAATGAGACTTCAGAACGAAGGAAACCTTCTTTGTCGGCGTCCAGGATGGCTACGAGGGTGACTTCCGGCAAGTCCAGACCTTCGCGCAAGAGGTTAATGCCAACCAGGACGTCAAACTCGCCGGCGCGCAGTTTGCGGAGAATTTCGGTCCGTTCCAAGGTTTCCACGTCGCTGTGGAGATAGGCCACTTTGACACCGGAATTATGTTCAGTCAGATAATCCGTCAATTCCTCAGCCATGCGCTTGGTCAAGGTGGTCACCAGAACTCGCTGCTTTTTGGCAGCACGAATATTGATTTCTCGGATTAGATCCTCGATTTGACCTTTAGTCTTCCGAACTTCGATTTGGGGATCAATGATACCGGTGGGCCTAATCAGTTGTTCAACGATGGCATTGCCAGCTTGCTCTTTCTCCCAATCATCCGGGGTGGCACTGGTATAGAGATTCCACTTGCCGCGACGGCGAAGAAACTCCTCAAAGCGCAACGGTCGGTTGTCCAAAGCCGCCGGGAGACGAAAGCCATAGTCAATCAGGGTTTTCTTACGGCTGACATCGCCGTGATACATGCCACGAATCTGCGGCAAGGTCATGTGGGATTCGTCGATGACCATGAGGTAGTCGTTTTTGGGCAAATAATCAAGTAAGGTGAATGGTGGCTCCCCCGGCGCCCGACCTTCAAAATAGCGGGAATAGTTTTCGATGCCGTTGACATACCCAATCTCTTGAATCATTTCCAAATCATAATTAACCTTCTGAGACAGTCGTTGCGCCTCAATCAGTTTGTTTTGCTTTTTTAGCTCGGCTACTCTAGCGATGGTGTCAACTCTGATTTGCTCGAAGACATCTTTATAGCGGGCCGGGTCGGTCATGTAGTGCTTGGCGGGATAAACCACGAATTTGTCAAAAACTTCTAGTGTTTTGCCAGTTAGCGGATCGACTTTTGATAGCTTCGCTATTTTCTCGTCTGTCATGTCAACTCTGACGCCGTAGTCCTCATATGATGGGTACAGGTCGATGATGTCGCCTTTGACCCGAAAGGTGCCGCGTTTAAAATCAAATTCGCTGCGTTCATATTGCAGGTCGGTCAGTCGGGCCATGATGTCATGTCTGGCGATCGCCTGGTTGACTGAAAGCTCTAGAATGAACCGACCGTATTCCAAGGGGCTACCAAGGTTGTAGATACAAGAGACGGAGGCAACAACAATCACATCCTTACGGGTAAGAAGATTGGTGGTGGCTTGGAGGCGAAGCTTGTCGATTTCCTCATTGATTTCGGTTTCTTTCTCAATATATGTATCAGTTCGAGGGATATAGGCCTCAGGTTGATAAAAGTCATAATAGGAAACAAAATAACTGACGGCATTGTCCGGAAAGAATTCTTTAAATTCCTGATAGAGCTGGGCAGCTAAAGTTTTGTTGTGGGCAATGATCAGGGTGGGTTTTTGGACTGCCGCAATAACATTGGCCACCGTAAAGGTTTTACCACTGCCAGTGACGCCCAAGAGGACTTGGTCGGATTTACCTTCTTTAATGCCGGCAACCAGTTTTTCAATGGCTTTTGGCTGGTCACCGGTGGGCTGATAGTCAGAATGCAGTTTAAAGTTCATAAAATTGCTCTGGTTTGTGGCAGTTTTTATCGGTTGACATTGGTGTTTTCTTCGGCTATCTTAAGTGTATATTTTGACAGCAGCCTGAGATCCCGAAACGCAAGTTAAAAGTTAGAATTCAAAAGGCAGAAGTGATTTTAACATAATCTTTAACTTTTGCTTTTTAATTTTTGAATTTCTGTTATGCCAGTAGTTCTGTATAAGCGCCAACGGCAGCTTTTGGAATTTATTCAAAGCTTTATTAAGAAGTATGGCTACAGTCCGACTTTGGCGGAAACCTGCAGGGCCATGGGTCTGTCTTCGCCGGCTACCGTTCATGAACACCTCAAGATTCTGGAGAAAAAGGGTGTCATTCGCCGCAACGCCAACGAAGTTCGGGGCATTGAAGTAGTGGAACAATATGCAGGAACTTATATTTCTGAGCCATCATTGGGAGTGGAATTGCCATTGCTGGGTTATATCCATGCGGGCAAGCCTCTGGAGCCCTATGATGATCCTACAGCGACGTTTAAAGTGTCAGCGAATCTGATTCCCCAAAACAAAGTGGCTTTTGTCCTGCAGGTCAAGGGTGAATCGATGATTGAGGATGGAATCCGACCGGGCGATTATGTGGTTTTGGTCAAGGAGGAGCAAGTCAAAAACGGCGATGTGGTGGTTGCCCTTCTGGACACCGGTTTGGCCACACTCAAGAGATTCTTCCGAGAAAATGGCAAGATCAAGTTGATGCCGGCCAACTCGACCATGCAGCCAATTTATGCCACGGAAGTGCAGGTGCAAGGCAAATTGGTGGCGCTGGTCAGGAAGTACGCTTAACCTTTTCCGGTCCCCGTTATAGATGCCGTGAAGTTTAGTCTAATTACTGCTTGCCCTGGTTGTCTTTCTAATGTGTAAGGAGCTTCTCTGCCATTAACATGACCAGCCGTCTTCTTTTCGGTGCTGTTAACGGACTCAGCACTAGCCAGATGTTGGCCTTGTAGAGCAGCAAGTTATCTTCGATCTGCTTCTTTCGCATTAATGCCAGGAACAAGGTACACCGCACCAGTCCCATCAGGTTCATCATGGGGAATAACTGTAAGGTGGTCCCTGGTATCAAGATTTGTCCCTTCGTGTGTTTTTATGACTGCCATAGTTGCATTATAATTTTTATAACAGAGTTGTCAACGGGCTTTTAGGTGGCGATAAATGTAGAAGGAGATACCAATGATAATTACTCCGACAATCAAGATGTCAAACTTGCGGAAATAGGTGGAGAGGATTTGCCAATTTTTACCCAGAATAACTCCAAGATAGGCTAGGACGGCGCTCCAAACTAACGAACCGACGGTGGTATATATGACAAATTTCTTCAGATCCATCCGGGCGATACCGGCTGGCAGGCTGATATAGGTACGGATGGCCGGGAGCATGCGGCTAATAAAAACAATGGCGTCGCCATGCTTGTCAAAAAGTTCCGTGGCGTGATGAAACTCTTTTTCGCGAATCAGCACGTATTTACCATATTTGCGGATGAAGGCAAGCACTGTGTCTTCGCCAAGATAGCCCAGTGCATAAGCCAGAAGCGAGCCAGTGAGGTTGGCCAAGGCGCCGACAATGACCAAGACCCAAAAATTAAACAGGCCCGAGGCAACCAAGGAGCCGGCAAAGGGCATGGTCACTTCCGAGGGAATCGGAATCAGGGCCGACTCCAGGGTCATCAACAAAAAAACGCCGGCATAGCCGGTGGTGTGAATCAACTGTATAATAGTACCAGCAAGGCCTTCGAGCATGATATGTTAACAATTGTAGCAACTCCGATCGGTAATATGGAAGACATCAGTTTACGGGCACTGAGGGTGTTGCGAGAGGCCGATGTCATTTTAGCTGAAGACACTCGACACACCGGTCTTTTGTTAAAGCACTTTGATGTCCTCCATAAACCGATGATTTCGCTGTATGACGAAGTAGAAGGAGAAAAACTGGCGGAACTCTTGGCTCTGGTTGGTTCGGAACAAAAGGTGGCGTTGGTATCTGATGCTGGAACACCGTTGATATCTGATCCGGGATATAAGCTGGTCAGAGAAGCTATTGCCGCTGGGGTCAAAGTAGAGGCAGTTCCTGGAGCCAATGCAGCGTTAATGGCCTTGACACTTTCCGGATTGCCACCAGACAAATTTCTGTTCTTGGGTTATCCGCCAGAAAAGGAAAGCCACCTACAACAGTTACTGGAATTAATTAACGATTGGCCAGTTTCAGTTATATTCTATGTATCACCCCATAAACTGCTGCGATTTCTTAGTAATCTTCCGTCGGAGCGGGAAATTGTGATTGGTCGCGAATTAACCAAGGTCTATCAAGAGGTGTGGCGAGGGACAGCGGCAGAAGCTATAATTAAATTTGTAAAACCCAAGGGAGAGTTTGTTATTTTATGGCACATTTAGCATTAATCAGACATGGGGAATCGGAATGGAATGCCCTGGAGTTGTGGACCGGCTGGACGGATGTTTCCTTGACAGATAAGGGCTTACGAGAATGTCGGGCGGCGGCGGAAGAGCTGCGTGGGATTCATTGGGATTTTGCTTTTGTCTCCGGTTTGAAACGGTCGCAACAGACACTTGATGAGATTGAGAAGACATTGAAGATTAAATTGCCCCAAAAAGCTGACCATGCATTGGATGAACGGGATTATGGCAACTTTGACGGGATGAATAAATATGAGATCGAAGAGAAATATGGTGAAGAGATGTTTCGAAAATGGCACCGCGGGTGGGATGAGCCATTACCGCACGGTGAAACCCTAAAGCAGGTTTATGAGCGAGCCATTCCGTATTATCGAGAAAACGTTTTACCTATGTTGGAACAAGGCAAAAATGTCATTATTTCCGCCCATCATAATTCCCTGCGAGCGTTAGTTAAATTTCTGGAGAATATTCCCGATGATGAAATTCCCTATTTAGAGATTGCTACCGGTGAAGTGTATATTTATCAACTTGACGCCGCAGGGAGGGTAGTCAGCAAAGTCATTAAGAAGCCGCTGTATAAAGTTATTTAGAGCTCTCGAGCTCTTTCTCCAGTTCTTTCAGAACCTCCTGAACACGGGCATCGCTCCTGGCTTCGAGGTTAAGCCGCATATAGGGCTCGGTGACACTTTCGCGTAGGTTAAACTTGAAATCGGGGCCAAAGACAGTCAGGCCATCTTCGATGGAAACCAAAAGACCGGCAGCTCGATATTTCTCAGTGAGTTGTTGAAGGACCTTGGGAGCCTTGTCATTGGCACAATCAAAGTTTTTTTCCGGAAGCTCAAAATATTTTTTGTCCAATTCCTTGAGTTTATCTTCGACCAGACCCTGTTCAAAAAAACGAATGAATCTCAGGCCAGCCAGGATGCCATCATCAATGGCATAAAAGTCTGAAAAGACAAAATGGCCGGAAGTTTCGCCACCAAAAACAATGTCCTTGTCTTTTTGCATGGCAAATTTGAAAAACTGCGACCAGGCCGGAACCACCTCCATGTCACCACCGGCTTCTTTGACCAAGTCCCGAACTACCAGGCCGGCGCGTACGTCAACCATGACCTTTTTGCCCGGTCCCCGCTTGACCGCATCAGCAGCCAGAAGACCTAAAACAAAGGACATCGGAATGAGTTTGCCTTGGCGGTCGACGAAGACTACCCGATCGCCATCACTGTCCCAAATGACACCAAGATCAGAACCGTTAGCAATGATATCGCGGGAGAGGGATTTACGGTTCTCGTCCAAAAGTGGGTTGCCGGTGTGAGTGG
>CAZQWX010000055.1:0-1954 GCA_964597255.1 uncultured Gammaproteobacteria bacterium
GGTATCGGCTCTGGTCCGAGCCATTTTGTTGTTTTGGTCAGCGGCTCCGGCGGAAACTACAAAATGAATGATCCTTTCGTAGAGAACGGTAAGAACATTGATTTCACGTCCAAGTATTCCATCGGCAGCATCTCCGAGATTGACTCCGTGAGCCAGAGTTAATTATTTCCCCTAGTTTTCATGAATTTTTCCTTATGTTAAACTGAAGGCAATGGGTCCTGCGGTCTTACTGCTGCTTCTAACCATTAATAGCATTTTCCCTCAGGTTATCAACTCCCCGGATGACTCTATTACAGTCTCCGCCAGTGCCTCTGGGCTGTCAAATTCCACCCAATATCTTCAGGCTGCCTTTACGAAGGAAGGGGAGACCACTCACTATTTTGGCTTGACCCAAAATCTGGCCGACGAATGGTATCTTTACGAATCGACACCTTCAGTCCAAAATCTGTCCGCCTATTTCTACAGTTTCACTCCGGCAAACTCTACCTGGTCTGGACAGTTAAAAACTCGGTTGGATACCAACAGTAAATATTTTTTGGGCCCGGGCAACTATATCCTCAAACTATATAAATACATTTCCTCTTCTGGCACGGCATCTAATAATTCCATAACCGTTGTAGTCAATGTCGCCAGCACCAGTGCTACTGCCACTCCTGCTACTCAAAGCGCTCAGCCGGACAGTCCGACATTGGACTGGGCATTGGTCGATCACTACACCATGGGCGAAAAGTTCAGTTTTGATCTGGCTCTGCATAATTTTGCTGCTAACCAACCATATTACGTCAAACTCCGCGGCGGCAAAGACACCAATTCCTTAACTAAACTCCAGACGATTAACGGTGACAGTTCCCTGTCTGACAATGAAAGTTGGATCAGTTTCCCTTTAATTACAACCAACAGTGATGGTTATTGGCGCGGTAGTATTTTTGGAGTTCTATCAGAAGACAAAGACGATGGTGACTATCAGCTCTACCTTCGGCTGAAAAAACAAGATGCTGACACGTTCTATGAATCAGACTTTCACCAAACAAAATTTGTCCGGCCACCGGTGGATGATTCTGATTCTGGTGTCGATTTAGCGGCCATTATTGATAAACTGTCCTCCAGTGCCTCACGAGCTTCAACTTCCGGTCAAAACGCTTCCAGCTCAGCAGGCTTCGATCTGGTTTTGGGTACCACCAGTGCCAATTTCTTTGCTTGGCCCACAGCTACAGCACCAGCTAAGAAAGCTATTAGTAAACCGGTGATATTTGACTGGCTGCCGCTAATTTTCTTTGGCGGCGGTTTTGTCATTTCTGTCAGTGCTCTGGGCTTTCTAGTCAAAAAAAGGTTCTTTGGGTAGCCGGGGAGCGATAACTGCTAAAATAACACTATGTCAGTCAGAGGGATATTAGCTTCTGCCAAAATAGTGCCGGACCCGCTTCTGGAACAGTTTTTCTTGGACGACGAGACAATTCTTCTGGACATAATCCGACTGGCTGATGTAAATAAAAACGATGTAGTTTTAGAAATTGGCGCCGGAATTGGCAACCTTACCAGTTGTTTGGCAAAAGAAGCTGGCAAAGTTATTGCTTTTGAAATCGACGCCAGGTTTCAGCCAGTATTGAAAATTTTGCCTGACAACGTTGAACTTCATATTGATGATGCTTGGGATTACATTCAATTGCACGGAAAATTTCGCAAACGAAAAGAGTACAACAAAATCGTATCTAATCTGCCATATTCATTTTGTGAAAAATTTCTCCATAACCTGACCCTTTTGCAATATGATAAAGCAATTCTCTTGGTCCCGATAAGTTTCGCCAAGACAATTAACATTCATCCTGTCTTTTCTTCGTTTTTCCATTGTACTCAATTGATTAAAGTACCATCAGCAAAGTTTTTTCCTAAGCCTAAGACCGGGTCAGTCGTCATTGATCTGAAACAGCTTCCGGACGCGATTGTAACCAAAAAC
>CAZQWX010000056.1:0-4214 GCA_964597255.1 uncultured Gammaproteobacteria bacterium
AGGGCGGGTAGTTCAGTGGTAGAACGCTTTCCTGATAAGAAAGAGGTCCATGGTTCGATTCCATGTCCGCCCACATTTTCTAGCCCCGATGGCTATCGGGGCGTTTAAGAAGGAAGTGGATGGTCCGACTCCATCAGTGCCCACAGCCCAAAATTCCAGCCGCTTGCGGCGACTAAGAAGGAGGTCCATAGTTCGATTCTATGCGCACCCACCAGTTTCTAACCGAAGTGGAACAGAGGTGCTTAAGAACGAAGTCCAAAGTTCGATTCTTTGTCCGCCCACACTTTTTTCTCCTTTTGCTGCTTTGCTACCTTGACAGATTGGTAGGTAATGATATAGATTGATGCTCATGGGAAAAAATTCTGCAGTGATTGGGGTAGTGGTAATTGTTTTGTTAGTAGTTGGCGGAATTGGGTTTGCTTTTCGACATGAGATTAAGGGCTTATTGACTGGTTCCTCGACTTCGGCCCCGGCAGAACAAACAACAACTCCGACTTCTACTGCTCCACAAACTGCTAATCCCAGCGTGACAGAGAGTGTGGTGGAAGTGAACTATGACGGATCGGCTTTTAGTCCCAGCCCGGTGACGATTAAGGTCGGAACAACAGTTAAGTTTGTGAATAAGAGTAGCGAGGGTATGGATGTAGCTTCAAATCCGCACCCAACACACACTGACTACCCCGGTTTTGATCAGGGAAAATCCAGTTCTGCCGGACAAAATGAGTATGACTTTACGTTTGAAAAAGTGGGCACGTGGGGCTATCATAACCACCTTGATCCAGCACAAGGGGGCCAAGTGGTGGTCACGGAATAAGGTCAGGTCAGTCTTCGGAGCATAATGGTTTCAAAATCATTGAACCCCGTCTTGAGGTATAACTTTCTCGCGACCTCGTTTTGGGAGAATGTTGCCAATTTGAGATAGCCTATCCCCTTACTTTTAGCGTATTCTTCTACTTGTTTGATTAGTTTTTCGCCGATTCCTTGTTTGCGGAAAGTGGGAAGGACAACGATGTCAGAGATATAGATTGTTTTGACTGGCCTGAATAATAGTGCGTCCTCTTTCAACTGCTCTTCGAGGGCAATAACTCCGACAATTTGGTTGCTGGCAGTGGCAACGAAAATTTTGTCTTTTTTGAGAAGGTAGTCGACGAGGTTTATGGTGGATTGGTGGTCAGCTAGGTAGTCTGGGTCAAATTGTGACTCGTAGTTTTTGAGCTCTTGGATGCAGATTTCGAGGTCATCTTTGTCTTGGTCACTATATGGTCTGATAGTAATGTCCATAATAAAACTATTTTACAATAGCGGGTTGTTCTTGTTTTACTAGAAGGGTTGGGGTGCCTCCGTTCTTTTTCCATTCCTCGAACCTTTTGTCGGCGTTTTCTATTTCTTCCCAAAATTCCGGGGGGATTGATTGGCCGTTATAGTTTGCGGCTCGGTTAGGGACGAGGGCAAAATTACCCGGGATTAATTTGCTGTAATAACCCGGACCAGTTCCTTCGATCACACTGTTATAAGTATCGTAATTTTCGGCTATCCAGCAGCAAAACGAGTTTCTAGGGATTTCGGTTGTCTGACCGCGACGAGTGGGGTGATAGATCGATAACTTGCCGTCGATTACCAGGAGCAGTTTTAGTTTTCCCTCCTGATAAGCATCCCAATCGACAGTGTCGGATACGAGACATTGGGCTGGGGTGCGATTGATGACATGAATTTCTCCACCATCGGTATACTCGGGGTTGATGCCCTTGAATTGGAAAGCGCGAAATTCACAGTAATCTGGGTGTTCAGGGTCAGGTCCTGGTTCCCATTTACCGTGTTCCACCGCATACTCTTTTTTTCCGATCTTAACCCAGGATTTATCTGGTTCAGTAAAGATTATTGATTTTTCACCTGTGCCTGTAGGATTCACATTTTCATTATATCTCATGTTTTGAATCTTTTACTTGCCGCTCCTGGGGAGCAGATTGGCTCCGAAATAATGCTAATAGATGATCCTGACGTTGACGAAACTTATGGTCTAGGCGGCGAAAATTCCTACCCCACCCGCGTTCTTTTTTATGTGCGGGTGATACTGCTGCTGTTTTAGATTCGTTTTCCATATATGTCTCACCTCCGAACTGGACTTTAGGATAAAAGATTGTTACAGTCAAAGTGATGTCCGAACAAACAGACAGATTAACAACTGCATTGTCCGCCTATGGACTTGGCTCTGATGAGGCTATGATTTACTTGTTGTTGCTTCGAAATGGAGTAATGTCGGCGCTTGTTATTTCTAGGGAGATCCACATCGCTAGAACCAAGGTGTATCGAATTTTGGACAGACTATTAGCAAAAAACATAATAAACATTCGATTGGATGACCAGGGAAAAAAATTTGAGGCAAACTCATATAAAGAATTGGAAATGTTGGTGACTGAGAAAGAGGCTGATGTTCAGAGATTGCGGCAAGAGTTACCGGGAATGTTTAATGAATTGGCTATGGTGGTGGGGAAAAGTGGGAGCCGATCGAAGGTGCTGTACTATTCTGAGGAGGATGGGCTCAAGCAAATCACCTGGAACTCAACAAGGACTCGTGATCCTTTGCGGATCTTTGAACGGTCATCGATGAACGCGTTTATGACCTTTGGGTTTGCTGAGAAAATTAGGGAGGAGTTTGTGGAAAATGATGTCCATGTTCGACAGTTGACCAATTCAATTCACTTGGAGCCATACACTAAAAATGCTGAGCATGTGCGCCGGATGGAATCACGCTATTTGAATCCCAAAGAAATGGAAATTATTTTTGAAATGCTAATTTATGATGATGTGGTGGCCATTTATAACTATACTGATGAGGACAAGTTTGGGGTGGAGATCTACAACGATAAGTTGGCGCGGACGCAAAAGCAATTGTTTGATTTCATTTGGAATAAGTCGCGAAAAATGAAGATTATTAATGACCAGGGCGAGGCGGTTTTGGCTAGTTGACAGGCTGGGTTTGAACTCGTATAATCTCCTAAATCACAGTTCGGGTGATGATTTCTTGATGAGAAGAGCAACTACATATTTCGTTTTGGGGGCTTCGGCCCTTGTCCTGCGTAGGTAGTTGGTTGTTCTGTCGAGGTCATTTAGCTCGCTGTGAGGCGAGTTTTTTAGTACTTGGACAAATGGGAGAAATACTCGGGCCGTTAGCTCAGTGGTAGAGCACTTCATTTGCAATGAAGGGGTCGGGAGTTCAACTCTCCCACGGTCCACAAGGAAAAAACATATGAAAGGATGTCAAGTCAAACATTGTGCAGAATTTGGTGGATGCTTAAGGGTGCGGAATGCTTTTAAAGACCTAACAGAAATAGGAGTTGCGTACGATGTGGATAAAGCAGCAAGGGCTGCAGAAGAGGGAGAAACGGTAAGAGTCGAATTGTCGACGGAAGTGCAAATCGATCCAGCAGGGTGTTTGATGCTAAGTACTGATCCAGACAAAGTTGTCGCAGAACCGGATAAACCATAAGAAAACAGATTTTATTTATCTTTTGCTCTTTGAAAAGTGAATAGAAGGTAGATCTTTACAGCAAATGCCTGAAAGGCATTCTGTTAATAAATTTCGTGGTAATTCGTAACAAATTAGTGTTTATCCAGGCCTGGATTAGCACGAATTAGGAACGAATTTACACTAAATTTTATTGGTGGGATGCCTTTCAGGTGAAATAAAATCTACTCATAATGCCAGTGGTGGATGCCTTGGCAGAAAGAACCGAGGAAGGACGGTTGAACGAGGCCGATATCGACGGTTTGCTCTCTTACAAGCTTGATCCGTCGGTTTCCGAATGGAGCAATCCGTCCCGATGAATAATCGGGACACTGTAACATAAAGCTCCGATTTAATCGGAGGATAGTGTTACAGGGGCAACCTCTCGAACTGAAACATCTAAGTAGGGAGAGGAAAAGAAAATAATATGAGCGTAAGCTCATGCGATGGCCAAAGGGCCATCTAAATGATTCCCTCAGTAGCGGCGAGCGAAATGGGAAGAGGCTAAACCCCGATTTAATCGGGGAGTTGCGGGACCACAATGTGGTATGGACCAAAGATAGAAGAACGTTCTGGAAAGTACGACCAAAGAGAGTGAAAGTCTCGTATTCGAAATTTGCGGTCCGCCTAGTGGACACCCAAGTATCATGGGGCACGACACCCTGTGAGAATCAGTCACGTCCAGCGTGATAAGCCTAAACATTCTTTC
>CAZQWX010000057.1:0-1636 GCA_964597255.1 uncultured Gammaproteobacteria bacterium
ATGATTTTTCGCTGTCCATAAGCCAATTCCTACACCAGCCATTTTTGCTGTTCCCCAACAATTTTCCTAATCTGCTTTCCTGGGAAATTACCTACCTGACTATTCCGGTGGTTCTTGTCACTTTGGTGGGTATCGGTTGGGGCTTGCGCCGCTATTTTTGGCGAACTGCCCTGTTGCTTCTGACCTTCTTTGGCCTGTTTATCTATATGGCTTTCTTCAATAAGATCATCTATCCCCGCTTTTTGTTGACCTTCACCTTCGCTATGTTGATCTTGGCCGCATCCGGGCTATATTTTTTGTGGGTCGAACTATTACATCACAAGATCCTGCCCTTGGCAGTTTTGGTTGTGATTTTCCTTGCCTTCCCTGTCTATACAATTTATACACTGGTCACCAATCCGATTGGTGCTCCGTTGCTTCAAGCAGATCGTGACCAGTATCTTGACGGCTGGCCGGCCGGTTTTGGCGTTGATCAGGTCCGGGCTTTTTTGGTCGAGCGGTCTCGCACTAATCCTAAAGTGGTCATCGGCACCGAGGGGACATTTGGCCTAATGCCTTATGCCTTGGAACTCTATCAAAAAGACTATCCCAACGTGGATATTAAGGCTTATTGGCCACTGGGGGATCAGGTGCCTATGGAAATTGCCGCCGCGGCCAAGACCGTGCCGACCTATTTTTTGATCTACCAACGCCAGACGGTACTACCGGGCTGGAAGCTGTCCGAAATATTACGTTTTCGCCAGGGCAAAGGTAACGATTACCTGCGACTTTATCAGGTATTGCCTCAAACTTAACTATGTCAGTCAAGAAACTGCTCGTATTAATTTTTATTGTTGGCATTGCCGCCTTTCTCCGATTCTATCAACTGGGTCAAGTGCCTCCCAGCTTGGATTGGGATGAGGCCAGCCTAGGTTGGAATGCCTATTCGCTTTTAACAACTGGCACTGACGAGTATGGCAAAGCTTGGCCGGTATCGTTACGCTCTTTCAATGATTACAAACCGCCGCTCTATGCCTATGCTGCCATGCCCAGCATTGCGGTTTTTGGCCTGAATGACTTTTCTGTCCGTCTCCCCTCAGCCATGGCCGGGACGCTGACAGTTCTTTTGGCCTTCTTCCTCATTCTCGAATTAACCAAAAGCGAGCCGCTCAGCTATCTGACTGCCGGCTTGTTAGCCATTTCTCCGTGGGCGATTCAGTTCAGTCGGGTGGCTTTTGAAACTAATCTGGCGTCGTTTTTCTTTGTAGCTGGTGCCACAGCACTAGTTTATTTTCTTCATCGGCGGCGGGGGATTTTGCTGGTGCTGTCGTCGGTACTTTTTGTTCTGTCGATGTACACCTATCACAGTCCGCGGTTGGTTATTCCCCTGTTTCTAGCCGGCATCATTATTGGGTATCGAAAGCTCTTTCTGGAACACTGGAAGGTGTTTTTGCTCGCCGCTCTGGTATCTTTGGCCATGTTATACCCCCTGGCACGCAACACGCTTCATGTCGGCAGTCTCCAGGCCCGGTTTGAAACCGTCAGCATCCTGAGCAGTGACGTGGCGATGCATAATCCCGCAAGTCTGCCCGCCCTGTTTGCCACAAATTACTTATCACACTTCAACTTTAATTTCTTGTTCCTGTCTGGCGATGGG
>CAZQWX010000058.1:0-4112 GCA_964597255.1 uncultured Gammaproteobacteria bacterium
CCGTAATGCCTCAATCGGTTGCAAATCCGATGCTTTCTTAGCCGGATACCAACCAAAGATAATCCCGATGCTGGCTGACACCGCAAAGGCGAGTAAAATGGCCGGCAGAGAAATGACAAATGGCGACGACGTCAATTGCGAGATGATATACGACGCCAATATGCCCAACACCATGCCCACTGCTCCGCCGCTGACTGTTAAAATTATCGCTTCAATCAGAAATTGAGCGACCACGGTTTTCTTCATCGCCCCCAGAGCCTTGCGCAGTCCCACTTCCCGCGTCCGTTCCGTCACCGTCACCAGCATAATATTCATAATTCCGATTCCCCCGACCAGAAGCGAAATGGCCGCAATCCCAGCCAGCAGGGCAGTAAATGTCCCGGTGGTCGCCGACACTGTGTTTAAAATATCCTGCTGTGACAGAATTGAAAAATCCGCCTTGGTGGGATCAGAAATATGATGTCGGGCCAGCAGGAAATAACCCACCTGGTTTTGCGCGTCCACCATCACATCGGAACTTTTTGCCTCCAGAGAAATCGAGCTTAAATAATCAACACCAAACAGTTCTTTCTGGGCCGTTGACAGCGGCACATAGACAATATCATCCTGATTATTAAATCCGGTTCCACCTTTGGATACCGTCACCCCGGCAATAGTTAATGCTTGGCCATTGATCCGGATCGACTGGCCAATAGGGGAGGGATTATTGGGAAACAGATCAGTCACAACCGTCGGCCCGACCACTGCCACTTCTGCCAGGGTAGTCACTTGTTGTTGGGTAATAAAACTGCCCGAGTCGATACTTATTTTGTGTACCAAAGCATATGCCGGCGTCACACCGATAATTTGTGTATTGGTATTATTTCCCCCTGTCGTCACTTGAGCCCGCCGTGCTAACTCCGGTGACACATTAGCTATGGTGTTAATCGCACTCGATTGCCCAATTGCTGTCGCATCATCGTTAGTTAAGGTCGTGGTTCCTCCGGCCGCTCCTCGGACTGCTCCAGTGGTCTGTGCCCCCGGTTGAATAGTCAGAAGGTTTGCTCCCAGTGATTGAATTTGGTTTTGGACCGATTGTGACGTCGCTTCCCCCAGGGAGATCAACGCAATGACACTACCAATCCCAATGACAATGCCCAACATCGCCAGCCCAGTCCGCATTTTATTGGCTGCCATTGTTTTGATACTTTCCTGGATCATTTCCCAATAGTCCATCATGTGCGCCTTACCTTCCTTTGTTTATGTTTCGTACTGTCACCAACAATTTTTCCGTCTTTGACATGAATAATTCGCTGGGCATGCTCGGCAATGTCTGGTTCATGGGTGATCATGACCACTGTATGGCCTTCCTCCGCATTTAATTCCTGGAAGATCGCCATAATTTCTGCCGCCTGATTAGACGCAATATTTCCTGTTGGTTCGTCGGCCAGTAAAATCGCCGGACTCATGACCAATGCCCGGGCAATCGCCACTCTTTGTTGCTGCCCCCCGGAAAGTTGGTTAGATGAGTGGTCCATCCGGTCACCCAGACCCACCATTGTCAGAAACTTCCGGGCCTTTTCTTCTCTTTCCTCTTTGGGCAGTCCGCCATAGGCCATTGGCAGCATGACATTGGCCAAAGCCGTGGTGCGGGGGAGGAGATTATATGCCTGGAAGATAAACCCAATTTCCCGATTTCTGATGCCTGCCAATTCGTCATCTGACAGGTTCTCGACATTCTGCCCGTTGAGAAGATAAGTTCCGGATGTCGGCCGATCCAAGGCTCCCAAAATGTGCATTAACGTGGACTTGCCTGACCCCGATGGCCCCATAATCGCTACAAACTCCCCCTTGGCAATACTAAAGGAGATATCGGATAAGGCCACCGTTTCCGTGCCGTCCATTTTATACACCTTGGTGATGTGTGAGGTTTTAATGATTGGGGCTGCCATAAGCTTTATAATTGGCTCGCAGAAAACTCCTGGTGCTGCCAAGGTTTTCTGGCGAACTGATTAAAACTTTGACTACTAAGTTGCTGCATAAGCAAATAATATTGGAGTTTTCGTGAGCCTCATTAAACTTAGTCTAAGAAAACTCCGCTTTGGCGGAGAAGTTTATCCTCCGCGAATAAGTCTGCCGGCTCCGCCGCCACCGAAGCCGCCGCCACCGCCGAAGACGGACGTAGACGATTGCGATGAGGTCGTTGGTGTAATGACGTTGGTAACCACCGTTTGGCCGTCAGATAATCCGGAAGTAATCTCAGTATCACTCCCTGACACCAAACCCGTTGTCACCGCTACCGTTTGTGGTTGGCCGTTTTGCATGATCCTAACTGTGCTCTGGCCGCTGCTGTCAGTGCTCACTGCGCCGTTTGGTACCAGAAGCACATCCGCTTTGGTATTGGTAATAATATTTGCCTGCGCCGACATATTGGTCAAAATTTTGTTGTCGCCGGTATCATCAAGTTTGATCACTGCCGGATAAGTGGTCACCCCGGAGCTGACTGCCCCGACCGTGTCAATGCTGATAATTTTCCCGGTAAAGGTTTTGGCCGGGTACGCATCAAAGGTCAGCGTGGCCTGATCACCAATTTTGACACTTGGCACGTCCACTTCGGTCAGATTGACCGTCACGGTTGGTGTCGCCTGGGTAACAATGCTGGCAATTTTTTGGGATGACGACCCGCCGCTGGAGTTCGATTGGGCAGTAATGACCGACCCCACCTGGAGTCCCAGACCGGTCACGGTTCCGGAAATCGGCGCATAAATTACCGGAGCCGATTGCTGATACGTCAGATAGTTTTGTTCAATCACCGTCTGTTGATTTTGATAGGCTGTCTCCGCTGCCAGCCAATCGTCTTGCGGGCTCATAAACTGGGGCAAAACCCGGTTAGTAGTGTTTGGGCTACTGTCAGCATTTTGATACGTCGAGTTTTGGGCCAGTCCCATATACGTATTCCACTTGGTCAACATGGTTGACTGGAGTGAATACAGAGCATTTTGCGCGCTCTGATAAGCGGCCAGCGCTTGGGCATACCGCTGTTGGCCCACCAGATCAAAACTGATTTCCGCCACTGGCTGGCCCGACTGGACTGTTTGGCCATTTTGGACATTCACTTTCGTTACTACTCCCGACGCCACGGTCGTCACCTGGGCGCTGTTGGCGGTGGACACTGATCCGGAAGCGGAGACCGACACGACGATTGTCCCCTTAGATACTGTCGACGTGGTGTATTGCACCTGACTGCTTTTAGCTCCCAAGACATGCCAGGCTCCAAACCCGACCAGGGCCAGAAGAATAATCCCGATTACCAACCGTTTTTTGTTTTGTACCAATCCTGTGATTTTTCCCATATGCTCGCCCAGTTTAGTCACTCAAACTGAAAAAGGTCTGAATTACTATCTATACCCTTCCTTCATTAATACTAATCTGCAGGCTCTCGCTATACAATTACTCAATTGTTCGGCTCCCGCCTGAAGCCGCGCTGAAACGCATTTTCCCGGCTCGTATATACTATATATAGAATAAATAAGGTTATGATCAAACGCTTTTCCCTAACTACTTTTCTTCTCTATGGTCTTCCTCTCCTGGTAACTTCTCTCCTTAGTCTCATCACTCTCTTTACCTCCTGGCCGGAAATGGCCGCCTATCCCTTTTTTCTCCTCCGTGGTCTGTTGCCATATCGTGATTTTGCCCTGGTTCACACCCCGCTTTTGGAATATCTTCTGGCTGCCACATATGCCATTTTTGGCTTCCAACCCTGGGTCCCGCATCTTGTGGGCACTCTGTTACTTTTGGCCACCGTCGCTGCAGTTGTATTTCTGGTTAATCGCTATGCTAAACATAACCTTTTTGTTATTGGTTGTGGCCTCCTTGCTGGTTACAGTATCATCGCCCTGGAAGGCAATCACATCTGGGCCGAAAGCCTGGTCACCCCATTGTTTCTCTTAATTTTTGCCCTCCAACTTACCGCCCTAACCAAGCCCCACACTAACCAGTTTGTTTTACTTGGCATCCTGTTTGGCTTAACACTTCTGACCAAACAAACTTCACTCTATGGCGTTTTTCCGCTGATTTTTTTCTTTGCTCTCTTGATCATTCGTCACAAAATGCCGTGGCCCAAACTTACTCAC
>CAZQWX010000059.1:0-2129 GCA_964597255.1 uncultured Gammaproteobacteria bacterium
TGCTTGCTCAACAATGCTTATCAGGAAGACCCGCCTGATCCGCATGTCCACTGGCATGTCCGGCCGCGCTATCGTTATCCGGTTGACCTGGCCGGACAGACTTTCAGTGATCCGAAATTTGGTTTTCATTATATCCATGACCGGAAAATGTTAGTTCCTGACGATGTTCAAACGGTCATAATTGGTAAAATCAGAGATAATTTAGGCAGCGTGGGAAATTCTACAAAAATCAGTTACTAGACAAGACTATTTGTTTGAATCAGGATGAGGGGACAGACGGTCGACATTTGTTGTAGCTTGGTTTTCCTCATTGGCTTGACCTTGTATCCGACTGCTGTTTAATTCTTCTGGAGAGTTTGGTGAACCCAGCTTGTTGCGCATGTCATTTTCTGCCAATCGATTTCTCCACCACCTTAGACCCTGATGAAGCCAACTGTCTTGCCCGTTCTTCGCTTCTTCAGTTGCCATAACCTTGGTTGCCGCACCCACAACTGCTGTACCGACGGCTACCTTAGCAGCCCACTCTAAAAACTTGCGCCGGGTTATGCTGACTTCCGGAGATTCTGATTTGTTTGTTTGCTGATCGATATCCGGTGAACCGTTTCCTTCTGCCATAACTTATCCAATCTCAACCCAGAGTAGTTCGGGGTTGACCATCTGCCTTCAACCATAATATCATACATATGCCCGAATTGAGAAGCGGGAGTTTAAAATATATGGCGCAATTTAATTTTAAAATTGTTACACCGGAACAAGAAATTTTTAATGAAGAAGTCGACATGGTGACCTTAAATACCAAAGACGGCGAAATCGGCATTCTCCCCCACCACGCTGATTTGATGTCGCAAGTGGTGGCCGGCGAATTGCGGATTAAAAAAGGCGATAAGGTTATTACTATGGCAACTGGTTCGGGACTTTTGCAAATGGCGGACAACCAGCTGACTTTGGCTACTGACTTGGCAGAAAAGGCGGAAGATATTGACGAAAAAGCCGCGGAAGAGGCCAAAAAACGGGCGGAAGAAGCCATGGAGAAGACGGAGTCGGATGAGGAATATGCAACCGCTGTGGCTGCCTTAGAAAAGGCGGTTGCGCAGTTAAAAGTCAAACGGCGCCACACCCATTCCGGGTCTTAATTTTTCTTTCCACAAGAAATATAATTTTAATATGAGTGACCCGAGAAACATGGAAAGTGAGGAGGTAATCCACGAGCCCGAAAAGGGAAGATCCCTTCTTCAACAATCAACTTCCCGAAGAAGTTTCCTGAAGACAGCAGCATTTCTTTTGGGCAGGGTAGCTGTTGACGCTTCTCCGCTGCGCTATTTGGGCGGCGCCCCACTGCCGACTTCTCGGCCGGTTCCGGAAAATCCGGCCGGTCAGCCTTCTATTTTTACCGAGTGGACAGAGCGGGTGAAAAGTTTGCACGGTGATGAGAGTCAAAGGGGAATATTGGTTGATAAGTTGATCAGGTTGGAGAAAACAGAAGAAGTTGTCGGTTACTTCATGAAGTATTACGAATCAATCAAAGATGAGCACGATGAGCCGTTGTTACTGGCGCTATACAAAAATCGCTTTGGCCGGTTGGACATTCCTATCGAAGAAACGATCTTTTTTCTGCGCGACCATAATTATTTGGAACAAGATAAAGCTTTGCTGCAAGGGATGAAAAATAAGCAGTATGCCGACTTATCCGCATTGGCTTATGATATGGAACTGATCGGAATTCCCCTGGTTAACGGAGGAATATTGGGCCCGGAAAGTTACGGGATGACCTATCCGGAAGTTGCCTCACGCAACTCGGCAACTCTAACCGTTGAATCAATTGCCGTGCCGCACAATCAAGCTTTGTTTGCGCAAGATCAGCAAAAGATTGCTACCGTCTTGGCTGAACTGCCGCAAGTCCAGGATATTACCGTCAAAGTCGACGGAGAGAAAAGATACGGCTATGACCAGCCGCCGGCGGAGACGTTTACTCTCAGCGACCATTATCCCGGGGATAACGGAGAAAGTATCATTGATTTTACTATTGACCAGGAAAAAGACTGGGATAATTGGCTGGTTCATGTCTTACTGCATGAAGCCAGCCACGGGGTGGATATTGAGGAAAACTGGTCGATGATGCGGTATCTGTC
>CAZQWX010000060.1:0-8077 GCA_964597255.1 uncultured Gammaproteobacteria bacterium
GTTATAACCCTTACGGTTTCGGCATCTATGGCGATCAAATCACTATGTTTCCCAGTTGGCAAGCGGGGATTGACATCGTTTCCAAAACGCTGCGTACTGACTATTTTGATCTCGGTCTGGACACCCCGGAGAAAATCATGCATAAATACACCCCACCATCCAACGGCTCATGGGCTGTTTGCGTTAACAAATTCCTCGGCGAGTTAAGGTAGCCACTTCTAATTTGTATTATTGACAACCCCATAATGTTTTGCTATACTATCCACCAGATCCTGAGGTATGCTTCCCAAGGCTACGTCAGGGTTTTTTTGTTCCATAGGCAGGACTCTGAGGTCAACTCATAGTTAATCCCGGAGTACATGAAACAAAAACTTTTCTTCATCACTTTTTCCCTGCTCTTGGCCGCCGGCCTCGGTCTTCTCATGGCCCAACCAGTTCAGGCTTTCGATGCTCGGGTTCTCAAAGTCCACCAATTCCTTCTCAAACAGGATTCTCCTTTAGCTGACTATTCAGCCGATTTCGTGCAGGAGGCTGACAACAGTGGCCTCGATTACCGGCTGTTGGTCGCCATTTCCGGCGTCGAATCCACTTTTGGCAAAAACTATATTTCTGGCACTTACAACGCCTATGGTTGGGGAGTAGGACAAATTCCTTTTACTTCCTGGTACGACGGCATTGTCAAAGTCTCACAAGGTTTGAAGAATCAATACATCAATAAGGGTGCCAAAAATGTCGACCAAATCGCCAAGATCTATTGCCCTCCCACCAGCGATCATTGGGCTCAAAGTGTCAAGTATTTCATTACCCAAATCGAAAATACTGACATTACCAACCCCACCATTGCCGCCAACTCCACCCCCCAGCTACCTCTAAGTATCTAGCCAAGGCCTTAAATTAGCCGCTCTATACTATATAATAGTTATTGTCTTGCAGATGTGGCGGAATTGGCATACGCGCACGGCTTAGGACCGTGTCCCGCAAGGGGTGGAGGTTCGAGTCCTCTCATCTGCACCAAATTGAAAGCTCTAATCGTCTGTCTGAGGAGTTCCAGCCGGTTGTGAGCTTACCTCAATAGTCACAGCATCATTAGGACAACCAAACTTAACAAACTGACCTGGTATGTCCAAATTTATTCCCTGATCAATTTGCCAAAGCCCAGCTGTTCTACCCAGTTCAGACAAACTTAGCCGCGAGCCCCTAAATGCCCTAATCGTAGCCTTAAGCTTTTCTACAGGACACTGATCACCCCTATCTAAAGCACACATCCCAGCATTCTCTTTGCTAGCAACCTGAGAACCTGGCCCGACCAACAAAACTTCACTCATTACGAAGTAGTATACATCATTAAATCAGTAAAATCGCCAAACAAATACATTATTATCTAAACCTGTGTTATTATTTTCTTAATGAAAAAGTTCCTGCTCGCCTCTATTCTTGTTCTATATGCACTATTCCACATTCATACTCCGCCTGTCGTTCTAGCCGATTACAACCAAGCCTACTCCGACTACACCTTTGCCTATTCTAACTACCGCAGTGCCTACAATGACTATCAAGTCAGTAAGTCTAGCTATCTGACCTATCAAACCCTGACCGCCCAGACTGACGCTATTGCTAAACTCCGGACTGTGCTCAAAACCCGTGATGCCGTCATGACTGCCTATTACAGCCTCCTTCAAGAGAAGTTAAACGCCACACCAAATATCAGTAGCGACTATCAAAACACCTTCCACTCCATTATGCAAAGTGAATCAGCTTGGCTTACTGCGCATCAAACTAAAATTGACGCCGCTGCCACTCTCGATGATCTCAATTCAGTTTCTGCCGAGTTTGAGAGCCGCTATCCCCAAATGGACACGGAGTCCAAACAAACCATCGGTACTGTTCTCTTAACTAAACAGGGCAATCTTAAATCCCAAATGGACAGTATTGTCACCGCCTTTACTGCAAAACTGACAGAAATTGGCCAATCAGGGGAAGATACTTCCGTTATGCAACGAGACTTGATTGACACCCAAAACAAACTTGATCTTTATCAGGCTAACTTTACTAAAACCCAGCAGACTTTCTTCCCGCCAGGTGGCGGTACCATTAATCTTCTTCAGGGTCAACAAAATCTCACATCCACTAATCAATACCTCAGTGAAGCGGAAACTTTTCTTATGGAAATAGTTAAAATGATTACCGGCTGATATGGAACCACCAAACCCGTCACCAACACAACCGCCATTAACCACCACCCAGACGACACCGCTGGCTCCACCGGTTGGTCCTTCCACGCTACCACCCGCCAACCCACCAAAGAAAAACTACCTCCCATTCGTTCTGGCTGGTCTAGGAGCGATTTTCTTGATTATTGTGGTTTCCATCGCTTCAATTGGTATTGGTATGATCATTTCCGCCAGTCACAACGCTACCCCGGCTCCGACTCCTGTCCCGGTGGCTCCCGCCCCAATCGCTCCCGTCCCGGTGGTTTCCAAATTTGCTACCGACTCCGGCGTCCTTCAAATTCAATCCGACCTAAAAACATTGATGGACAACACCGCTTCGGTCGACCTGATTGAACCCCAAATTGCTCCGCCGAACCTTGATTTGAACATTAACATTAAGGCCCCGCAATAATCTCCATCTTGCATATCACGCCGTAGCTAAGAGATAATATAACCGTGACCACCGCCCTTACCAGACTATCCGGTTCTGCCTTTGAACTTACCATCACCGTCCCATGGGCCGAGGTTAAGTCGGTTTATGACCATGTCTTTGACGAACTGGCTGCCGAAATTGAAATCGAAGGTTTTCGCAAAGGCAAGGCCCCAAAAGACTTGGTAGCTCAAAAAGTCGATAAATCCAAGATCTATGGTGAGGTAGTCAATCATATTCTTCCGGATTCCTATCTCAAGGCCCTCGAAGAACATAATCTGAAGCCTATTGTTTCCCCAAAAGTCCAAATCGTTTCCGGCGAAGAAGAAAAAGATTGGCAATTCATTGCCCGAGCTGCCGAAAAACCGACTGTTGACCTGGATGGTTATAAAGACGCGGTCAAAACTATCAATTCCAAAGGCAAAATCTGGACTCCGGGTCAAGAGCCGAAGAAAGATACCAAAAAGGCCGACGAAGAAAAAACCCAGAAAATCAACGAGATCATTGATAAGTTACTAGAAGTGTGTAAAGTCGAACTGGCAGAATTACTTCTGGAATCTGAGGTTAATCGTCTCCTGACCCAACTGATCGAAGACGTCCGCCAAGCCGGCTTGACTTTTGAGCAATACCTCCAAAGCAGTTCCCAAACCAATGACCAGCTCAAAGAAAAATATCGCAAACAGGCCGAGTCTACTTTGAAACTGGAGTTTATCCTCAATGCCGTTGCTGACGATCTGGACGTCAAGGTCAGCCAGGAAGAAATCGATGCCATCGTTAATAAAGAAACCGACCCAGAAAAGCAAAAAGCCCTCAAGGATCAGTCATACCTCCTAGCCTCAATTATTCGTCGGGAAAACACAATAACTAAGCTCTTGACACTCTAACTTACAGGAGTAGAATATTTTGACAGAGGGAGCCAGCCTGTAGTATAATTGGTGCCATGGCAGACGTTAAAAAGAAAAAGGTCTATTACTCTAATGACAACCCAATCGAATTGGGTAAGTCAGTAGCGGGGGACATCGCAGAGGTTCCCAAGGCCATCTTCGATACTGCCCTCGAGCAAATCGGCCTCAAACCCCAGAAGAAACCCATGGCCGGTGAGATTAACTTGGCTTCGGGAATCCACAAGACAAACCAGGAGATCGACACTAAAAGCGCCCAGATCGACCGTAAACTTCAACAATTACAATCGGTTCAGAAACAAGAGAAGGAAGTCTACAACCTCCAACACAAGGCCGTCCAAGAACAGATTCATAAATTAATGCAGGAGCTGTCAGTTGAGGTTAAACGCTTGGAAGCGCAAACGGCTGAGCTCACGGCTGACGTTAAGAAGATCACTGTTGAATCCATGCCATCCAATCCCAGCCTGTATCATCTCAATTTCTTTGACTGGGTCATTGGTACCCTGCGCGACCTGCGCAAACGCGTCAGTGAGAGCCGGCTGTGGCTCAACATGTGGAACCAGAAGAAAAAACAAAAAGGCTATTGGGCCATGTTCAAAAAACACGGCACCTCCTTTGCCATGTCTGACGAAAGATCAGCCGCTTCTAGTGCTGGTTAATTCAAATCATGGGCTAAACCATCACTTCCTACGAAGCATATAGAAGAACTATTTTTCGGTAACAACTAACCCATCATATCGATGGTCCATGCCACTAACCAAATCCGATAAAATTCTTCCGCCTTTTTGAGCAATAGTTTCTAAGCCGTCTTTCAATTCCTCCACACTATGTTGACCAGCCAAAACAATGAATGAGAGTACTGGCTCATCTGGTTGTGCCACGTGCAGCCAAACCAAACCACGATCCAGCAGCTTATCGTCTCTTGGGTTTATTGATATATTGATAGTCTGCACACCATTTTCATCAGCCGAAATTCCATGATGACCATCAACGCTCCTGGGACTAATTCCTTGACGTCCATCAAGTTGGACAATAACGAGTTCGTCGACAGATGGTTCACCAAGCAACCTGGCACTAATCCGCTTGCCTGGTAGTGGAAGGACCAATTCGTGATTCAAATCAGGCTCGCCTGCAATAGTCTCCAATACTTTTCCTGACTCAGCTCCAGTAAAGGGTTGTGTATCTAAATCTACCGAGGTTGGTCTTCCCCATTGGTTAACTTCTACAAATTGGCCACGTACCAGACTAAAAATGGGCACACCTTCCGTCGCTACGAGGCCACGAAAAATTTCTAAATCAGACGAGGGTTGAGCCATAAGTCTTTTTCAAGTTTTCCTGGGAGATTATAAATTAAAACTTCACTTTGTCAAGAAATGCTATCACAACAGGTCATTTAGAGCTAACTTGCCACAATTGGTTAGAGTGCACCAAGTCATTGAGTTTTGGAACCCATTAGTCGCCGAACTCAAACTTTGGTCTTCTTTCCTAGACGATTGTAACATACCAACAATTTTGGCCTCAACTGCTTAATTTCTCTTTAACTTCCAGTACTGCCACAATTTAGTTAAACCTAGGAGCATTACAACACAAGGAGACCTTCTATATGCGGATGCCTTTAATTAGTTCTTCTAAGCGCCTTTTTATCTCAACATATTGAATGGATTTTTGAGTCCTGAACTTATTAAAAGTTTCTAGCGGTGGTTCAACTGGATTATTCTTATTCTTTTTAATTTTGGTCAGTTTGGGGTTATTTGCCTCGTTCTGTTGATTATAGTAAATCTGTTGACCCACTCTTACCATAGCAACATAAGTTGAAACATCAGAAATTAAGTCAATAAACTTTTCTTTTAGACTTGGGTCTGACAAGAAAATAACATCATTCCGAGATTTTTCTAAACTATCTACGCTCTCTTTCACCCTATCCAACAGGGTAAAATCGTAATAGTTAGCATACTCAAGCGCTGTTTGCAATTTATCTAATGTCTTCGCAATTACCTCAAGTTCTAATTTGATATATAACTTGAAATTTTTGGTCTTATCCCGCTTTTCCGCGCCGGACTTTAGAATATCTATCACATATAAAGTCAAAAAGGTCAGAAGCGCACCTAACAGAAGTTCTGTTGGGAAATTAATTTTATTCGTTACTAGGTTTCCAATATCCTGCATATTTATTTGGGGGCAGGAATAAGTGGATTATTGATGATAATTGTCCTAAAGTCAATCAAGAATATTAGATATACAGCATCTCATTATGGGCAATCACCATTGGACTCAACAAGAAATCAAGAAAATCGCGGACAATTTCAAAATTGCGCCGGACAAATATGTTTGTTTGCTCCTTAATGGTCGTTCTTCTTCGGCTACGGCCGCCAAAAGGCGCCGTTTAAATCTGAAATACACATGGGAGTGGATGAGTGAGGAAATGAAAAAAGACCGTCTTTCCCCTTATGCGTTTTGTTAGTAGCGACTTCCAAACTCTCCAAAGTCCCTCGCCGTTAATAAGAGGTACCAAAAAGACCGGCACTAGCCTTTGGGCGGCGAGCAAAGCGAGCCGCCTGATGAGACACTCATTTCTTTTGTGAAGCGACTAGTAGGAACTAAGTAGCAGGTTAAAACCAAGACGAGCGGCGTAGGAACAATAAAGTTTGTGGTCGTTGAGGCCAGGGCGAGGGGTCCAAGAGGGTTGGGGTGAATTGGACCCCGAGAAACCCCTGTCTCCCTAGTCCTCCTCCCTGGTTGAATGAGCCTCCCTTCATTGTTGGCCGACCAGAGAGAGGCCGGGGTAAAAAGAGGGTGTGGTGGAGGGTTCCAGGGAGGAGAGGGAGAAAAAGGGGTGAACCTGGCCGAATACGACCCTCCCCGAAGTGAGGCCAGGCACTGCGAACGAGGGGAGAAAATATATTAGACTGTCCCGCTGAGGCGGGACTAAAATGATTGCCCGAGCCGACCCAACGGAGTGAGCCGTGAGGCGAGCGTAGTGGGAGGGAGCGAGGGCTACAGTTTAGTAACTACTGGCAAAATTGCTTTGGGAACTTTGGTTTACCATCCAACTTTCAAGATTACGGCAGTTAACAGTTACTAAAGCGAGCGCCTGGGGCGCGAGCGACAATATCAGTTTAATCTTGTTGGTCTGTTTGCCACTTTCCAGATGGGCATTGTTACCAATTTGCCAATAACGAGGTCAGGAATGGACTTTTCATGGCGGCAGTTATGTTAGATCCAGACCGACTAACCGCCGTAGTACGAGTTGGATATGTTATAGTTTGCGGTTCATTGAACCAACGATAGATTGTGTTTTCAGATCTTTAGTAATAAAATATTCACATGGCTCAAGATTTACACATAGAAGGCTCTGGGATAGCCCCAACTGGTGAAAACGACCCCGGATTCAAAAGTTTTCTCGCTAGGAATACCCCAGAGGTAAAAGATCCACTTCTTGATCAAATTAAAGTCGGTGCTCCAGCAACACAACAAGAATCAGTCCCTGGACAACAACCCGAAGATGAACTTTTGAAGAGCATTAAAGTTGGTGGGGCCAGCGGACAATTCAGACCGGTAGTTGCTCCCGAACCAGCGGTAATGGAGCACATTAATATGTTACCAGGTGCTGAAGCAGCAGTTAGGGTAGAACCTGGAGATATCCCTTCAACTGCCCGAGAGGTTGGGGAACGCAAAGAAGCCAGCACTATAACAGTTGTTGATGGCAAAACTCTTGAGTTCTTAATTGAGTATATGCGGGAGGAAAAAAACAGAGAACGAGGAGCAACACTTTTCGGTCGGTTTATTGTTGACGCAAAAGGACAGAAGTACACTATTGTGGATACCTTTCATGAAGCAAAATTTGTGGACGCAAGCGCTGCTCATGTAACCTTTACGGCAGATACCTGGAGTGAAGCACTTGCTTTCGGGGAAGCAAACCACCCTGACAAACAACTGGTTGGTTGGGTTCACTCCCATCCTTTTTACACGCCAGCACCTTCCAAACAGGATACATTTGTGGCGACTTCATTTTTTAATGAGCCCGAGCAAGCAACGATAATTATTAATCAAAACACACAGGATTTGGGAAATTTCAGAGTTGTTGAAGGCCGACTAGTTAATGTTGGTGGAATCCTACTGGACACCGCTACTTCTACTCGGGATATTACTCTCGGTATTACCAAAGATAACAGTTTGGATGAAGGCAGAGGAACAGAAAAAGTGACAATTAACACCTCTAGGGACCAAGCAACAGGAAAAGTTATAAGGCTTGATGTTTCCCCTGGCTTTTTTGAGAAATGGGGAAATGATTTGGGTCGGTTTATAGATACGGCTGTGGACACAATTATGGAGTTAGGTTTTCAACCCGGCACTATTCCAGAGAGCGCTCTTGACCAGATCATGTCAATAACAAGAGACGACATTGAAACAATGGAGGCACTTTCTCAAACGCCCGTAGTTGTAACTCAAGCAGATGTGGCTAGAGCAGCAAAAGAAAATAAACCAATAAGAATTGAAGCAAGAGAGTTTGCTAAGGCGGGAATAAAGGCTAAAAT
>CAZQWX010000061.1:0-3295 GCA_964597255.1 uncultured Gammaproteobacteria bacterium
GAGATTCTGCTTAGTGCTGCCCAAAGCCAGAATGCCCAAACCGTGTTCGTTGATTGTCAAAGGCGTGATCCACAAGGAAGCTAAGGCACTCTTTTTGCTGTCATCGACGATGGCCCCATCCATAGTCTCGGTAATTTCTGCTGGCTGAAAAGACCGGCCTACCACCTTGGTAAAGGTTTCAGTCATGTGGGCGCGGAAATTAGCAATAAAGGGCTTATTCACACTCTCTTCAAGATGCAGACGAAGTTGAGCAGAAGTAGAGCCAGGATGAGTAATCAGATAGCCCACAACCGAAAATGGCATGAAGGTATTGAGTGAGCCAATAATAATATCTAGAATCTTGTCAATTTTTAGCTCGTAATCGATCCGTTCGCCAATCTCGCGGAGTACTTGGGTTTCATAAATCTTCTTGTCTAGTTCGCGCTTTTTTGAGGCAATCTCAACGTCATTTCGGCGCAACTGGACCAGGGAAACTATGAGGACAATAAGGGCAAAAGGGGCAGTAATGAACGTTATAGCAACTGTCGGATCAGCGGGCAGGGTGATCATACGATAATTATTGATTATTGACGGGCAATTAGCAACGTTGGAGAAGTCGCGGAAATTAGAACTGGACTGGTTTGGAGTTAAAAAGCTGCGCTACTTTGTCAGCCATTTCCGCTGGTGTCACTTTATATTTAAGAAGATAATCGGTAGCACCCAGACTGAAGGCTTGTTTGACAAGATTTTCCTGGCCAAAATTTGTCAACATCATCACCGGTATGCCTTTGAGGGCCAGATCCTGCTTGAGAGTAGTCAGCGTAGCAATGCCGTCCAGATCTGGCATCATAACATCCAGGAGGATCAGGTCGGGCTTCTCGGATTTAGCCTTAGAAATGCCTTCCTGGCCATTGGCTGCCTCGATGGTTTCATACTTGCGGCTGGTCAGCTCGGTAACATAGAGCTGCCGCAGGGCTTGATCATCATCAACCAAAAGAACTTTTTTGCCGACGTTAGTATCTGCCATGATGGATCTATTTTAACTGGTTAGTAACTTATGTAAAGACCCTGTCAAAATGGTCGAACCAGAGGCTCTTCTTGCTGTTTCTCGACCATGGTTCCTAATAACGATCGTTCTTTAATCATTAATTCCTCAATTAAATTCTTCACCTTCATGGGATTTTGGACTTTTACCAAGTCTATTTCTACTGGAGTTGGGCCAGCGGTATGGATGGTAATATCACCAATGCCCCAGCTCAGCTTTTTAATAAAATCCTCCCGAACGGTGATGTGGGTAATCTTGTCATATGGGGCAGTAGTTATCTTGACTGAAAAGACACCGTCTTTAATCAAGACGCGTCGGTCGGTAAGAATATAGGTTAGCCGGTGCTTGAGGTGAATTAATTTGAGAAGAAACGGTAGGCCTATAAGGGGAATAGAAAAGATGAAGAGAGGAACGGCATTCGTCCAAAAATAGCGGTCACCAATGCCAAAAACAGCAATTACCTCTTCACCTTCGGCCAAATAGTCGGCGTATTTTTCTTTTTGTTTCTGCGAGGCAGTTTTAAGCTTTGTTCGACTGGTGGTCATCGGAATCACTATACCACGTCTTGACCTTCTCGATTACTTTTTGGGAATAGCTAGGATCAGTAATGTCAAACCATATTATCCCGGGAAGTTTTTTTTGATAGGTTAACTGACGCCGAGCATAAGCATGTTCTTGCTGTTTCCAAATTTCTGGCGATATTTGTTGGTAGCCTAATGCAGACATTGATGGCAGGTCTCTAGAATATCCCATCTTTAATATCGCTTCTCTCTCAACTGCTATCCCTTGCTCAATCCTCTTATCTACCCGAGCGTCAATGCGCTGGTCAAGAATAGCTTTTTGGGCAGTCAGGCCAAGAATTAAACTGTCGTAGCGCTCTATAGCAGGGTTCAACCCTACTTTGGGGCTTGAGAGAGCCACTTCTATAGCCCGAACCAGACGCCGGGGATTGCTGCGGTCAGATTCGTTCATTCTGTTCCATTTTCCAGAATCGAGTTTTTGCAGTTTATGTTGTAACCTAGCAACTGACCAATTTAGCAGTTTGACTCTCAGTTTCGCATTTTGGGGAATATTAAGAGTTTCCGGTGGTGTAAGAATTGCCCGAAGATATAAGCCGGTTCCGCCAACGACGATTGGCAGTTTTTCACGATTTTGAATATCGGCAATCACAGATCTAGCGTAGCGGATATAGTCAGAGACGTTAAAATTGTAGTCTGGGTTCACCAGATCAAGTCCCCAAGCTGGTATACCACCTTTTGTGTACTCTTCTTTATCCTTGCCGGTGCCGATGTCGAGATAGTTATAGACTTGGCGGCTGTCGGCGGAAAGGATTTCCCCATTAAATTTTTTAGCCAATCTAATTGCCAAAGCTGTTTTGCCAGTGGCGGTTGGGCCAGTGATGATCAGAAGTTTAGCCATTAGCGATGAAACCGAGAGGAATAAAAGCATACAGAAAAAGGTTGTAGAAAATTACCAGATGGACATCATTCGTCTGGCGCCAAATGTAGAGACTGAGAAAAACCCCTATAAATGGGGACGCAAAAGCCAACAGTTGATAACACAACAGCAATACCCGTCCTTGTGGGGTTAGTGATTGAAAGGCCAAAATCTCTCGAGAAAGCCTGTCCTGGACCAGGGATATTATTTTAGTAGGCACAATTAGATTGTAGCATCAGTATATTCAGAGCGGAAGCGTTAGCTGCTGGCGCTGGAGTATTTCTTAATCGCGAACCGCCAAAAAGAGACGGCCACAAAAATACTGATTACTCCTACCGCCAATGAGGCAACGATACCCTGCCAGCTCAGAAGACCCATGAGGGCTTTGGCAGGAATAGTAAACATAATACCCACCGGTAAGGCGAAGGTCAGAATTTGCCGCAGAGGTTCGCGGTAGATGTCTACTGGAAAACGACCCATGGTTTCAAAGTCACGATAAATCATGACTGCATGATCAACCTCGGAGCTGATAATGCCAAAAGCAATGACAATCACATGGACGGCCGCCATGACTAAGAGACCATTAAAACACAGGAGTGCGTAGAGTAAGACGCCGGCAGTTGTAAAACTCAGATTACCCATGATCTGAAACAAGACTACAAAATAGATCGGCAGTGTAAGAAGATCAAGAACATCAAAGCCCCCAGCCATGTTACGCAAAAGCGGGTGAATGGGTTTGAGTAGATCAAAATCAAAGTCGCCGGAAACCAGCCGGGTCCGAAAGCGATAGGTTTCCCGAAATAACATCTGGCCGATAGCACTAATGATCGAGAA
>CAZQWX010000062.1:0-2092 GCA_964597255.1 uncultured Gammaproteobacteria bacterium
CAAATATTCATGTTCGCAGTTATTTTTTTATCCGAAATCTAAAATCTCATTGTCTGGCTTTATTTATCCGATAAAAGTTTTCCATAACTGATTGATAATAACTGTGAAAATCGCTTTCTTTTCTGGAAATGGCGCTTGGGAAAATAGTACTGTCTCCCTGGAAAAAAATTTTAAATTGAAAGTCACATGTTAGGAGGATGAGAATGAAGAGACTTTTAATCATTTTGCTGGCGGTCGGGCTAATATCTTCGATATTGATTGTCGGCTGCAGTTCCGCTTCGACCACGTCCACACCCCCGATAACACAGCAGCCTACGACTACCACTATTGCACCTCCCGCTACCAGTCCACCACCAACACAATCTCAAACATCTACGGCTGGAACACCTAAGCGGGGTGGAATCATGAAAGTTGCCGGCCCCCCGGATCCAGGTGGTCCATTCGGTTGGCCTCCGGATATTAAAGGCCCGGCGGCAGCTACTGCCCAACCTGTTCTGGAACCGTTGATGCGCCAGCTAATAGATGGTTCTTATGTCCCCTGGTTGGCGACTTCATACGATCTAGCGTCGGACAAATCATCAATTACCTTTCATCTCCGGCAGGGCGTCCAATTTAGCGACGGTACTCCTTTTGACGCTAACTCTGTCAAAATCAACTTTGATGCGCAAATTGCCGGGCAAAACGAGCCTTATTGGAAATCGGTAGATGTGATAGATGCTAATACAGTCAGGTTGAACTTGACATCCTGGACTAATGTTATTTTTGATTCTTTCTCAGATGCCGCTCCTATTGCATCACCGGCTGCTTTCCAAAAGAATGGCCAGGCCTGGGCAGACAAGAACCCTGTCGGCACTGGGCCATTCATATTTCAGAGTTATGAGCAAGGCGCAAAAGCTATCTTTACCCGCAACCCTAACTATTGGCAAACTGGAAAACCCTATCTGGATGGCATTGAGATCGATTACATCATGGATCCTCTGACTATGAAGGCGGCTATGCAGTCCGGCCAGATTGACATGATGAATGTTACACTGGGCCAGCAACAGCAAGATCTCCAGAATGCCGGGTTTTCTACTGCCGTGAAACCCAATACCGTCTACGCTCTCATCCCGGATACTGCCAATCCCTCTTCACCGTTTGCTAAACTGGAGGTCCGTCAGGCAGTGGAGTATGCCATTAATAGACCAGCTATGGCCCAGGGCCTGGGTTATGGTCAATGGCAGCCTCCATATCAATTACCACCCAGATCTAACGCAGCTTACAATCCGAATTTTCCCCTGGGTTTGAAATATAATTCGGATAAAGCCAAACAGTTGCTAGCTCAAGCCGGCTTCCCGAATGGCTTTTCAACATCCATAATCGCCCAGCCGGCAGCCAGACAGGATGATGCGGATGCAGCCATTCAGAGCTACTTAAATGCTGTGGGGATTAAAACTGAGCTGAAGAATGTGGACCAGGGTACTTTTGCCAATTATCAGCTGAATGGTTGGACCAATGCTTTGATGATCACGCCCCTACCCGGTTTCGCCAATTATAACAGTACTTTAAATTTCTACTTTGTCCCTTCTTCAACACAGTTTAAAAGCTGGGCAAAGACTGATGAGTTCGTGGCCGACCTCAACGCCAGTTTTGCCACTCCCACTCCAGACATTAACTTAATTCGAAAAGTCACCGATTATATGATCCAAAATACGCTGGTCATTCCGACCACGGAAAGCGGATTGGGATATGCCTATGCATCCTATGTAAAAGACGGGGGTTTTGAGGAACGCGGATTTCCAACGAACTGGAATATGGATAGTGTCTGGTTAGACAAATAGACTGACACTGATCATTAAATATGAAGGAGATAACGATGACTATAGAGGAATTAGAAGCCAAGGTAAAAATGTTGGAGACCAAAGTCAGGACTTTAGAAGATATTGAAGAAATTAAAAAGCTCCAAAGATCTTACGGGTATTATCTCGAGCATTGGATGGCTGAAGACTTGATCGATTTATTCTCCAATAGTCCGGAAGCAACGCTGCATGTGGCGGCCGGGGTTTATGTTGGTAAAGAGAGCATCCGCCGGTTCTTTCGCCATGGCAAAGAC
>CAZQWX010000063.1:0-29571 GCA_964597255.1 uncultured Gammaproteobacteria bacterium
GCACCAGAGAATTTTTAACCCCGGGGACAAGACCGCGAATTAACAGCAAGTTTTCCTCCGGTTTAACAGCAAAAACTTTCAGGTTGCGAATAGTCGCGGCAGCATTGCCCATATGGCCAGCCATTCTTTTGCCTTTGTAAACTCGGCCCGGAGTGGTGGTTTGACCGATGGAACCGGGGTGGCGCAGACGGTCAGACTGACCGTGAGTTTTGGGGCCGCCGGCAAAACCGTGGCGGCGAACCACACCCTGAAAACCCTTACCCATGATGGTCCCGGACACTTTGACAATGTCACCAACAGCAAAAACGTCGGCAATTTGAATTTTTTCGCCAGGAGCGAATTTGTCTAATTGGTCTGATTTGTCTAATTTGATTTCGCGAATGTGCTTTGGAGAAATTTTGTCAGTGATGTTCTTCAGGAGGCCCTGAAGTGGTTTATTTGGATGCTTCTTGGAACCTAGGACAATTTGCATGGCATCGTAATTATTTTTCTCGGTAGTTTTCCAACCAACGACAGTTACCGGCTCGACACGCACCAGCGTTACTGGCCAGCGTTTGCCAGCTTCATCATATGCCTGTGACTGACCAAGTTTAAAACCGTAAAAGGTGTTCATAACCAACATCCTCCTGTGCTTCAATTCGCGCCATGCACTACGTGTATGCTCGCGAGCTTTGCTTCGGACGGATTGATGGTTTCTAAGCTCATCGTCTCCGCCAAGTGGCGGATTCTTTTCGCTAACAAACCATCAAAAAAGCCCCCGGATGGGGACTTTAAAGTCCTCCCTACATCCGACTATACTGCGTTAGTGAGTTTAGGGCTTACTAACATGTACGGTGAATTATACCAAATAAATGATGAGAAAAGCAAGGGTAGATAGTTAGAAGTGCACCTCAATTGTATCGGTGGGGGTTATTATTCCAAATACCTTACTTCGGGCAATTGGAAGAAATAAACCACTATTACAACCAGTAGTATATTCTGTGTCTGTAAGGTCTTTATTCAAAAGGGTGCAGCGTCTAGAAAATGGCTGAAGCCTGTGACAGCACCAGGCACAAACATCTATCCCATGCTCTAGTAACTGCGAGCGTACTTTTTCGTTTGGCTGTTGATTGACAAAATAGAGCTCCTGGGTACTTGGGCCTTCTTTGAAGACTAATCCGCCAACCATAAGTTACATTTTAATCTCGATATCCACTCCGGCCGGGAGTTCGAGATGCATGAGGGAATCGATGGTTTTGTCAGTGGGTTCGATGATATCAATAAGGCGCTTGTGAACGGTGACTTGGAAATGTTCCTGATCGTCTTTGACGTTGCTGGAATTACTAGTGACAACAGTGATTAAGGAGCGATCAGTGGGCAGAGGCACTGGACCAACGACGCTGGCTCCGGTGCGGATGGCAGCGTCAAGAATGGTTTGACAGGTCGCGTCAAGAACGCGGCCGTCGTATGCTTTTAAACGTACACGAATTCGACCTTTCGGCATCGGTTTTCTTGACTTCCCAAGGAGTCAATGTGCAAAAAAAAGAGTGACTAGTGACTAGTTAATAGTGACTCTGCCAGGTCGGCTGACCACTAGCAACTATTCACTAATCACTCTGTAAATGTGCTGATTACGCTATGATCTTGGAAACGGCTCCGGCGCCAACAGTGTGGCCACCTTCGCGGATAGCAAACCGCATCCCGTCTTCCAAAGCGACTGGCTGGATGAGTTTGACTTTCATCTTGGCGTTGTCGCCCGGCATGACCATTTCAACACCCGACTCCAAGGTGACTTCACCGGTCACATCGGTTGTCCTGATATAGAATTGTGGTCGATAGCCACTGAAGAATGGCGTGTGTCGGCCACCCTCTTCTTTGGTCAGGATGTAGACCTGGGCCTCAAATTCCGTATGGGGCGTAATTGAGCCTGGTTTGGCAATGACCTGACCACGCTCGACCTGGTCTTTTTCAATGCCGCGGAGCAACAGTCCGACGTTGTCTCCAGCCAGACCTTCATCAAGCTGTTTGCGGAACATTTCGACCCCGGTAACCACAGTCTTTTGGGTCGCCTTAATGCCCACAATTTCTACTTCCTCGTTGACCTTAACCTTGCCGCGTTCAATCCGACCGGTAACCACGGTGCCTCGACCTTTGATCGAGAAGACATCCTCAACTGGCATTAAGAATGGCTTATCCAGATCACGAACCGGAGTGGGAATATAGGAATCCACCGCGTCCATGAGCTCCATGATCTTAGCTTCTTGTTCGGGATCACCTTCGACAGCTTTCAGGGCTGAGCCCTTAATGACTGGAGCTTTATCGCCGTCAAAGCCGTATTTAGTGAGTAACTCACGGACTTCGACTTCAACGAGATCCAAAAGCTCGGGATCCGAAACCATGTCGACTTTATTCAAGAAGACGACAATGGCGGGGACATTCACTTGTTTGGCCAAGAGCAAATGCTCTCGGGTTTGGGCCATCGGACCATCGGCGGCGGAAACTACCAAAATGGCACCATCCACCTGAGCGGCGCCAGTGATCATGTTCTTGATATAGTCGGCATGACCCGGCATCGCAATGTGAGCATAATGTCTTTTTTCTGTCTCGTATTCGACGTGGGCGATATTAATCGTGACACCACGAGCTTTTTCTTCTGGAGCGCTGTCGATGTCAGCATAATCCATCGCCTTGGCAAAGCCTTTCTTGGCGAGAACCTTAGTGATAGCCGAAGTCAGAGTAGTCTTGCCATGGTCAACGTGACCCATGGTCCCGATATTAACGTGGGGCTTGTTACGGATGAATTTTGCTTGATCAGCCATGATTATTTTTTAAACAATAGATAACTGCCTTCAATTGAGGCTGAAAATGATTATATCGTAGCCTCGCTACACTTTGCAAGGGGGAAATTAAACTTCCTTAAGTATTTTTAGCTTTTCCCCAAAAACCTCCTCTTTTCCTTTTCTAATCAACCGCAACGACAATGGGACAGATTCGTCAAGACACAATTTTCCCATTAAATGCGAAATTTCATGTTGTAAGAGTCTGGCTGCGACGCCGTTCATTTTCTCTCTGATTTTCTTTCCATTGACATCCAGATATTCCACCATAATCCAATATGGCCTAACGATATCACCCATAACCAGTCCGAAACTTAGGCATAATTCACCCATCATGGCTTTTTCTTCTGATTCTTCAACTATTTTTGGATTAACATATACACTAAATTTTTCATTCAAAAATGTTACTATTATCTGTTTGCAAATCCCAACTTGGTTACCTGCTAGTCCACGACCATACCCAGTAATGGCTCTATAATCTTTTAGGGTAGTTTCCATGAGGTTACTCCATCGTTTTACTCTGCCAGTTTGAAAGTCCTCTTTGTTAATTTCATCACAATGGATTCGTAAAATTTTATCGCCGGCATAAACAAGTTGGGGAAATTTTTGAAGAATTAATTGAAAGTTCTTAACTTCGGAAATTAAACCAGAGTAATCTGTCTTTAATAGTTTCATTTTTTAGCCACGATTTGTTCCTGAATGTTCTTGGGGACCTCTTCGTAGTGAGACGGCTCCATATAATAGGAAGCGCGGCCTTGAGAAATGGACCGCAGTTTGGTGGCATAGCCGGACAGTTCGGCCAAGGGCACCATCGCCAAAATAATCGTGGCTACTCCCCGTTTGGTGGTGCCCATGATTTGGGCCCGTTTGGCAGACAGGTCGCCGATGACGTCACCCATGAAATCATCAGGAGTTGTGACCTCGACCTTCATGATCGGCTCCAAAAGGACCATGTCGGCTTTTTTGCAAGCATCTTGCAGCGCCATAGAACCAGCAATTTGGAAAGCAACATCAGAAGAATCCACATCATGATAGGAACCGTCATAGAGCGTGACGACCAAGTCGGTCAAGGGGTAGCTGGCAAGAATGCCATTTTGGGCACATTCCTTGGCCCCTTTTTCCACCGGGGGAATAAATTCGGCGGGAATGGAACCTCCACGGATAGCATTAACAAATTCCCAACCCTCACCACGGGCTTTGGGAGCGACCCGGAGAAGAGCATGACCATATTGGCCCCGACCACCAGTTTGACGAATATATTTACCTTCACCATTGGCTTCTTTTTTAATGGTTTCTTTGTAAGCAACCTGCGGGGCGCCAATATTAGCATCAACACCCATTTCTTCCTTCATGCGCCGGACCCAAACTTCGATGTGCAACTCGCCCATGCCAGAAATGATCGTCTGACCAGTTTCTTTATTTGACCGCAATTTAATCGTCGGGTCTTCTTCCATGATTCTCTGGAGGGCAAAACCCATTTTCTCCTGGTCATTTTTAGTTTTTGGCTCGATGGAAAAAGAAATAACCGGGTCGGCAAAAGAAATACCTTCCAAAATAATCGGATGTTGGGGATCACATAAAGTGTCGCCAGTCTTTGTCTCCTTAAGACCGACAACAGCAATAATTTCTCCGGCATAGGCCTCAGTGATTTCTTCGCGATCGTTGGCGTGCATTAACAGCAACCGGGCAATTCTTTCCTGCTGGCCATTGGTGGTATTAAGCAAATAGGAGCCGGCTTTAATCGTGCCGGAATAGACACGAACATAGTAAAGCTTACCCACATGCGGATCGAGTTGAATCTTAAAAGCCAGACCGGAAAAGGGCGCGTCGATTTTTTGCTCGCGCGTTTCTTTCTCGGTGGTCTTGGGATTGGTACCGGAAACAGCTGGCCGATCAAGGGGAGAAGGCAAGTAATCAACGACGGCATCAAGCAACAGTTTCACGGTGACGGCCCGATTGTCGCCACCAAAGACCGGAAAGATTTTTTTCTCGATAGTCCCCTGGCGAATGGCTTTTTTAAGTTCCTCAATAGTTGGCTCCTGACCCTCGAGATATTTTTCTAGTAATTTATCATCCAGCTCTGAGACTTTTTCCACCAAGATTTTGCGATAGGTCTCGACGGCGGCAACCATATTTTCCGGAACTGGCACTTCCTTAAGTTCGGTACTTTCGGCACTGTCATAGCTGTAGGCTTTTTTAGTCACTAGGTCGACCAGACCGTGGTGGTCATGTTCCAAACCAATCGGCAAAACCATGGCCACAGCACTGGGGCTGAGTTTTTCCTGGATGTCCTTGAGAGAATTGATAAAGTTGCCGCCGATGGCGTTAATTTTGTTAACGGAACAGATCCGCGGCACATCATATTTATCGGCCTGGCGCCAGACTGTTTCCGACTGCGCCTCAACACCCATCTTGCCGTCAAAGACCATGACGGCACCATCCAAAACACGAAGAGACCGCTCGACTTCGGCGGTGAAGTCCACATGGCCGGGTGTATCGATGATGTTAATCCGGTGGTCACGCCAGAAAGTGGTCGTGGCCGCAGAGACAATAGTAATCCCCCGCTCGCGTTCCTGAGACATCCAGTCCATTTGGGTCGTGCCTTCATCAATGTCACCGATTTTGTAAGTTTTTCCGGTGTAGAACAGGATGCGCTCCGTAGTAGTGGTCTTGCCCGCGTCGATGTGCGCGATAATCCCAATATTGCGGATTTTGTCCTGGGGGTAGATGCGTGATTTGTTAGTCTGATCAGCCATATATTAAATATTCTTCTTTTTCCTTGTCTTCTTAGATTTTTCGTGTTTAGATCTAACTTTTCGAGTGCCTAATGTTGTTTCGACTCCCCCATAAATATCTAATAACATCGGTTCAGAGATTCTGCCACCTTTCAACGCTTTTTTAGTAGCATCGCGATCCTCTTTGCCTTTTATCTCAACCACCCTGGTTAATCTCTGTGTTAATGGATTACGATGCAACTCGTCAGGGATAGGTACACTCTCTGGTGGATTTGGATCGCCTTCTTGGAATTGGCGTGGTTCCTGATCAACCATTGGTGTCGTCAAAAAATGAGTGCCGTCTTTCGGCACAAAGAGATTATATCAATAGCCATCTCACTTTTGAATGGTCAACTTCTGGTTCTCTGTTCAATACCTGACGTCACCCACAGATCAATGTTGTGGTCTTTGATTAGACGGGGTAGTCTTCCCATGTCAAGCTGATCATCCCACGAAAGATGGTTCACAAAACGATGAATCCTAGGGATGTCGTCTTTATTTTCGGGAACTATCCCAATGTCAGTATCTGACTCGGGATCGTCTGGGTCGGCTAGGCCAAGTATTACCGATCCGATAATGCTTATCTCCCTGACAGGAATGTTTTCGTCACAGAGAGCTCGAAAAAGTGCCGGGATAACTTCGCCCTGAGCAACGGCTAGTCTTCGTCGTGATTCGGGTTCGGTAACTTTGGTGTTGCGGAGGCCTCCCTTGTACTGTATCAATGGCATAGTCTGTGACTACTATACTATAAGTCTTTGCCAAGTTCAAGAAGATTTGTAGACTTTGGTGTCAGGGGAATTATTACCAGCGAAGATGAGCAAACACCTTGTTGGCTTCGGCCATTTTGTGAACCATGTCACGCTTTTTGATCGCATTACCAGTGCCACCCAAGGCATCTTGCATTTCGGCGGCCAATTTTTCGGCAAAAGTGTGATATTCCTTGTTCGACCGGCTCCGGGCTGCTTCAATCAACCACTTCAGGGCTAAATGGATTTTACGATCGCCGCGAACTTCGGAAGGAACTTGATAGGACGCACCACCAACTCGGCGGGGTCGAACTTCCATTTTCGGGGCGATAGTATTCAAAACGGTTTCAAAAAGTTTGGACGGATCCTGATCGGCGTTTTTAGCTTTGAGTAAATCAAGAGCGCCGTAGACCTGAGTCGCAGCTGGGCTCTTTTTGCCATCGCGCATGACCTTGTTGATCAACTTGGTAATCAACCGGTTGTTGTAAATCGGGTCGGGGTTCGCTTGGCGTTTAGTGATTTTTTTCGATCGCGGCATATTTCGAAATGAGCAATACTTAAATGGGCAATAATTTAATGTTATTAATAAACTTAATTATTTTGTCGTTATTTCATTGTTTATTTATTGCATATTGAATATTGCGCATTGCACATTACGCTGCAGCTGCGGCGGCAGGAGCAGCAGCCGGTTGGGCAGCGGCAGCGGTCGGACCAGCACCACCGGATTTAGCACCATATTTACTTCTGGATTGCTGGCGACCCCGGACGCCGGAAGTGTCATATTTGCCCCGGACGATGTGGTATTTTACACCAGGAAGATCCCGAACCCGGCCGCCACGAATCAGAACGATGGAATGTTCGGCCAGTTCATGACCTTCGCCTTGAATATAGGCAGTGACTTCCTGTTTGTTAGACAGCCGAACCCGGGCTACTTTACGCAAAGCGGAGTTTGGTTTCTTGGGCGTCATGGTTTTGACCACAGTACAAACACCACGTTTGAACGGAGCAGAAAATGGCTCCATAACGCGGTCTTTAGCGTTAAAAAATTTGTGCAGGGCCGTCGCTTTTTGTTTACGATTTTTCCGGTGGCGACCTTGTTTGACCAATTGATTAATGGTTGGCATAAAATTAACTATTAAGTTGGCGAGTGTTAAATTCCAACCGCGCCCGTTCGGCGGAAGTGGGAATGAGTCTGCCGATTATGACATTTTCCTTGAGGCCAATCAAGTAATCCTCAGCGCCTTTGATGGCGGCGTCGGACAGAACCTCAGTGGTACGCTCGAAAGAGGCAGCCGACAACCAAGATTCAGTGTAGAGCGCGGCACGGGTGACGCCCAAAATGGTGACCTGAGCGGTAGCCGGTTCGCCGCCAGCGGCAATGATGCGGGCATTTTCATCTTCAAACCGAGCCCGATCGACGAACTCGCCGGGAAGGAAGACGGTGTCGCCGGAGGTTTCGATGCGGACCTTGTCAGACATGCGGCGAACGATGACTTCAAAATGCTTATCGTTGATGGGAATACCCTGAGATTCATAAACTTCCTGGAGTTGGCTGATAAGATAGGTCTGGGCGCCAGACAAACCGCGAGCCCCCAGGACATCTTTGACATCCAAAAAGCCGGAAGACAGTTGGGATCCGGCGGCAACTAAATCACCATCGGCAACCAGCAACTGCGAGGTCAGCGGCACGATGTATTCGCGTTCCTCGACGGGTTTGACACCATGGCTGCGAACACGAACTTTGAAGCCATCTGGGGTCTCAGCCACTTCAATCTTACCGGCAATTTCGGCAATTGGCGAAAGAATCTTAGGCGAGCGGGCTTCAAATAATTCCTCAACCCGCGGTAAACCTTGAGTCACGTCTTGAGAAACGGCACCACCACTATGCTTGGTCCGCAATGTTAGTTGAGTTCCTGGTTCACCAATCGACTGGGCGGCGATAATGCCTACTGGGGTACCCAATTCAACAAACTTGCGGGTGGCAAAATCCCGGCCGTAACACAGTTGGCACAGACCCCACTTGGCTTGGCAGGTCAAGGGTGACCGAACACATACGGTCGGCACTTTTTCTTTCTCAATGTCAGCCAGAGCAGTTTCGTTAATCTCCGATCCAGCCTTGACCAGTATCTTTTTACCAACCTTGACATCTTTAGCGACAATGCGGCCCAAAATGCGCTGGGCAAAGCCGGTGCCACGTTTGTCGTCGCGAGAAATATCCAGACCATCGGTCGTACCACAATCGGTGAGTCGGATGATCGCATCATGGGACACATCGACTAACCGGCGGGTCAGATAACCAGCATCGGCGGTCCGCAAAGCAGTATCGGCCAAGCCCTTCCGGGTGCCCCGAGTACCGGTGATGTATTCAAAGACGTTAAAACCTTGACGGAAATTAGATTTAGTTGGCATCGGGACAATTTTTCCGGTAGGATCATTCATCAGGCCCCGCATGCCAGAAATCTGTTTGACGGTGTCACGATTCACCCGGCCAGCACCGGCATCAACGATTAACCGAGCGGGATTATTTTTGTCATACATGTTCCACGTCAGATCGGAAATCTTCTCGGTGACATCCATCCAGATATCGATGTTCAACCGATTCATTTCCTGCTCAGTAATCAGACCATTTTTATAATTTTCTTCGATTTCCGCAGCTTGGACTTCCCCATCAGCAATCAGTTTGTCTTTGTCAGGAGAAATGGCCAGGTCGAAAACGCCCAAACTGACACCGGGGTCAGTTGACCCGGCAAAACCAACTTCCTTGAGATTGTCCAAAATGGCAATCACGTCGTCAGCACTCATGATATCGATAGCCTGAGAGATCATTGATCGAACCTTTTTAGCGGTTAGGTCTTCATTGATAAAGCCCAAACTCTTGGGAATAAACTCGTTGGTTAAAATCCGACCGACAGTGGTGTCAATGATTTTACCTTCATACCGAGTTTTGACTCGTTGACGAAGACTAATCTTTTTTTGCTGCCAGGCCATAATCACTTCGGAGAAGTCAGAAAAAACAGTGTTAACAGCAGGCAAGCTCTCATCAATGGAGGTGTAGATATAAATACCAAGGATGATTTCCTTACGTGGCGCGGAAACCGGCATACCATCAGCTGGCTTGAGTAGGTTGTGTTGGGCCATCATGAGGTCAAAAGCCTCGGCCTTAGCCTGAGCAGAGAGGGGAACATGAACGGCCATTTGGTCACCATCAAAGTCAGCATTATAGCCATCACACACCAAGGGATGAATTTGAATAGCCGACCCCTCAATTAAGGTTGGTAGGAAGGCTTGAATCCCCAGTTTGTGCAGGGTGGGTGCTCGGTTGAGCAGAACCGGATGATTCTTGGTGATTTCTTCAAGAATATCAAAGACTTCCGGAGTCCTCCGGTCAAGAACATACTTGGCAGACCGGACGTTGGGAGCCAAGCCACGGACAATCAATTCACGCAAGACAAACGGTTTAAACATTTCCAGCGCCATTTCCTTGGGCAAACCACACTCGGTCAACTTGAGATGGGGTCCGACGACAATCACGGACCGGCCGGAATAATCGACCCTTTTTCCCAGAAGGTTCTGGCGGAACCGACCTTGCTTACCACGCAGCATGTCAGACAAGCTCTTGAGTTCGACAACTGCCGCTCGACCACTGGTGCGCTGAGTGGCATCAATCAAGGAATCAACGGCTTCTTGAAGCATGCGTTTCTCATTGCGCAAAATGATTTCCGGAGCGCCCAGATCAATCAGGTGCTTAAGACGATTGTTGCGGTTGATGACCCGACGATAGAGATCATTAAGATCGGACGTGGCAAAGCGGCCACCGGAGAGTTGAACCATGGGCCGTAGATCGGGCGGGATGACCGGCAAGATAGTCACAATCATCCACTCGGGGCGGACACCGGCCCGAACCATGCCGTCAATCACCCGAAGGCGCTTGGTTGCTTTGACTTTTTTGGGACCGGTCGAGTCAGCCACTTCCTGACGCAATTCCGAGGCCATCTTAGGTAGATCGAGCTTAGATAGGGCTTCCTGAATGGCTTCGGCGCCCATACCCAAATCCAAAAAGTCAGAGGCGTCGTATTCGATTAATTTAATGTATTCATCCTCGGTCAGCTCGGTCATTGGCTTGACGCTTTTAATTAGATCGGTCAGGGCTTTGTAAATTTCGGTTAAGCGATTCTTCTCCAAGGCAAAATCCGCCTCCAATTTGGCCACTTTCTGCTTAGATGTGACCTCAATTTCGGCCAGGACCATGCCAAGTTGATCTTTGTCCTTAATCCGGTCCTTCTGCTCTTCTTTCTTGGTTTTCTCTTCAGCTTTAGCTTCTTCAATCTTCTGTTTGTAATCTTTGTCCAACATTTCCTGGCGGTCCTTCATGGTTTTATCCAGTTGGCCCATGACCTTGTCACGCTTACTGTCATCGACCGACAGAACCAAGTGTGAAGCAAAATAGATGACGTTCTCCAGAGATTTGGGTGACAGATCCAAAATTAGAGACAGCTTGGAAGGGGCGCCCTTGAAATACCAGACATGGACGATGGGGACAGCCAGAGTAATGTGACCCATGCGTTCGCGCCGGACCTTGGATTGGGTAACTTCGACACCACACTTATCGCAGATAATGCCCCGATAGCGAATCCGCTTGTATTTGCCACAATAACACTCCCAGTCCTTGGTGGGACCAAAAATGGCTTCCGAGAACAGACCATCCTTTTCCGGCTTGAGGGTGCGGTAGTTGATTGTTTCCGGTTTGGTAACTTCACCATGCGACCAGGACAGAATTTCATCTGGCGAGGCCAGGGTAATCTTCAAACCCTTGAAATCGATAATATTGCCGATATTGTCTTGTGGTTTAATCATGGTTAGCCTTTAGTATCTTCTTGGACTTCGTCAACCGATTTGACTTCTTCCACGTTTTCTCCGGCAGCAGCTGCTTCATGGGCACTGGTATTGGTGACGTCAACCTTGGCTTCCAAAACGGTTTCTAAATCAGCGACCTCTTTCTCTACTTTTTCCTCTTTCTTCAGATCGTCGGTGGTGGAAGCGGTAGTGGTCCCGGTGGCGGTAGTATCGCCAGTAGTAGCTACGGGTGCGGTCACCACTCCGGTCGGGGTAATGGACAACGACAAGCTTTGCAGTTCTTTAACCAAGACTTTGAATGATTCGGGAACAGTCGATTGGGGAATTTCTGTACCTTTGACAATGGCTTCAAAGGCCTTGGCCCGACCAACGACGTCGTCGGACTTAATAGTCAACATTTCCTGCAGGGTATAAGCTGCCCGGTGCGCTTCCAAGGCCCAAACTTCCATTTCACCAAGCCGCTGGCCACCCATCTGAGCTTTGCCACCCAATGGTTGCTGAGTCACCAGAGAGTACGGTCCGGTCGAACGGGCATGGGTCTTGTCCTCGACCATGTGGTGCAATTTAAGAATATATTCGGTACCGACGACAATGCGGCTGCCCAGCGGTTCACCGGTGCGGCCATCAATGACCACCGCTTTACCATCAGCGGGAAGTCCGGCTCGTTTGAGAGCATCAACAATCCACTCTTCAGGAACACGTTCAAAAACGGGGACAGCTACTCGTTGATTAAGCTTAGACAAGGCTCGACCCAAATGGGTTTCCAACAGCTGACCCAAGTTCATCCGGCCCAAAACTGACAACGGGGAAATGATGATGTCAATTGGTGTACCGTCTTCCAAATGGGGCATGTCGGCCATGGTAACAATGCGGCTAATGACACCCTTATTGCCATGGCGGCCTTTAACCTTATCCCCAACAGAAATCTTCCTTATCTGGGCGACATGAATCTTGATTAATTTATTAGTTCCCGGTGACAGCTCATCGCCTTGCTCTTTATCCAAAATAGTAATGCCGATGACTGTGCCGCGCTCACCATGGGGCATGCGCAGGGAGGTGTCACGGACTTCGCGGGCCTTTTCGCCAAAGATGGCGCGAAGGAGCCTTTCCTCCGCGGAGAGCTCGGTTTCGCCCTTGGGAGCGATTTTACCAACTAAAATATCGTTGGGACCGACATCGGCACCGATCACGACAATACCGTTTTCATCCAAATTGGCCAAATCACCTTCACCGACGTTGGGAATGTCCCGGGTCAGCTCTTCCGGACCCAGTTTGGTGTCGACCACTTCACACTCGTATTCTTCAATATGGACGCTAGTTAAAAGGTCCTCTTTGACCAGGCGGTCAGAGATAATAATGGCATCTTCATAGCCAAAACCTTCATAGTGCATGTAAGCAATGGTGAGGTTGGTTCCCAAAGCGAGTTCGCCATGATCAGAAGCTGGACCGTCAATTAAGATGTCACCGACTTTAATCTGATCACCGACGTTGACCAAGGGATTTTGGGAATAACACGTGCCGTTGGGGTTGGTGCGTTGGAACTTCGAGACAAAATAGGTTTCCAGATCGCCGGCGCGCTTGATCTTGGGATCTTGGATTGCATCATCCTTGTCTTTGGCACCTTTGATCTTAAGAACCACTTTGCTGCCGTCAACGAACACCACTTCGCCATCATGCCGGGCTTTGACCACCCAACCCATGGCAGCGGCAACATCAGACTCGATACCGGTGGCAATAACCGGAGCCTGGGACTTGACCAGGGGAACAGCTTGAGCCTGCATGTTGCAACCCATCAACGCCCGAATCCCGTCATCGTGCTGGAGGAAGGGAATCAGAGCCGCAGCGGTACCGACCACTTGTCGAGGGACGACATCGATATAGTCAATTTCAGAAGTTTCAACTTCGACAAACTCGCCGCGCAGCCGCACTGGCACCCGCTTATCAGTAAGATAGCCATTGGCATCAATGTTGACTCCGGCATGGGTAATCTTGAAATCGCGTTCGTCATCAGAAGCGAGATAGATCAAATCACTTGTGATCTTGACGCCCTTGGCATCTTTGACGACTTTGCGATATGGGGCTAACAGAAAGCCATACTCATCGACCCGAGCGTAAAGACTCATGAACGTCACCAAACCGATGTTCGGCCCTTCCGGTGAACGAATTGGGCAAATCCGGCTGTACTGGCTGGCATTAATATCCCGGATGGAGAAACTGGCCCGGTCGCGGGAAATACCGCCAATACCCATGACAGTAATCTTGCGCAGGGTGTCAACTTCGGACAGCGGGTTGGTTTGGTCCAAAATCGAAGACAACTGTGAAGTTCGAAAGAACTCATTAATGGCAGAAATGATCGGTCGGGCGTTAATCACCTGATTGGGCATGGCCCGAACCTTGGGGTCCAGCAAACTCATGCGTTCCTTGATGGTGCGCTCCAAGCGCAGAATGCCATCGCGGAAGGCAACATTACCAACCAACTCACCCACCCGACGCAGCCGGCGATTAGCCAGATTATCAATGTCGTCAATATAGGCTTTGGTATCGCCTTTCTGAAGGCGGATCAGGTATTTAATGACCGCGACAATGTCTTCGCGGCTGAGAACGTGATTGTCGGGAGTGTTTGACAGGGTTAGACCCAAGCGCTTGTTAATCTTGTAGCGGCCAACTCGGCCCAAGTTGTAGCGGCGCAGGGTGAAGAAAAGGCTGTTGATATAATCCAGGGCAGTTTCCAAAACCACCGGTTCACCCGGACGCATCTTTTTGTAAATTTCCAAGGCCCCTTCAGCAGATCCATGGGTGGCATCCTTTTTAATCGTCGCATCCAGGAAAGAATCGACGCCTTCTCCGCCAGCTGGCGGATCAACCTCGGCAAAAAGTTTCCTGATTTCTTCATCAGAACCAATGCCAAGAGCCCGGAGGAAAGTGGTTACCGGAAACTTCCGGCGCCGGTCAATCCGGACCGAGAGGACATTATTGCGGGATACATTAAACTCCAGCCAACTACCGCGCAGCGGCCGAATCTCGGCAGAATACAGAATCCGGCCGGTAATGGGATCAACATCGCCCAGGAAATAGGCGCCGGCGGAACGAACCAACTGGTTAATGACCGCCCGCTCGATACCATTAATAACAAATGTTCCCGATGGGGTCATGACTGGAACTTCACCAAAAAAGACTTCCTGAGAGGTCACTTCCGAGGTTTGCTTGTTGAGAAGCTTTGCTTCAATCCGAATCGGCATGTCATAGGTGATGCCCTTGCGGCCGGCCTCGGCAGCAGTGTATTTGGGCTTACTGAAAGAATATTTACCCAACGTCAGTTCCCAGTTCTTGCCAGTGAAATCGGTGACCGGGTTGATTTCAGCAATCAATTCACCAATGCCTTCGTCAAGAAATTTTTGGTAGGATTCGGATTGAATGGACGTGAAGTCAAGAGTGGGGAGATCGTGGTACTGCTTACCCCAATAGAGCGGGGGCTCTTGAGGGATGGCGGTAACCTTATGATTGGTTGTTTTAAGCTTGGCCATCTGCTGTTCGGTTTGGGCAGCCCGAATTACGAAAACAGGTCGTCTCCACGACGACAAAGACGAGCGAACCAACAATATGTTCGCCCAAAAAGCTATTCAACTGAGAGTTAGTTTACCAGAAAATTACCAAGAGTCAAGAGAGGAAATTACTGATCATCTTTACTACCTAATTTGCTCCTCGGCCACCTATGCCAATCGCAAACTATGTCCCAAACTTCTTGCCAGTCGCGATATTTTCGTTTCTCCCACATCTCATAATCAGCAGCGAAGTTCAGCCGATCGTGGTGTTCTGGCCGACGTAACTGATCACCTAATATAACCTTATATTCTTTTCCCTCGTGAACTATGCAAGCCCCAGCTTTTCCGCTGCTAGCATCAACAACTGATCGGGAAAATGGATCAGTTATCTCCCCAAGGGTTCGCTGGGTCCAAACTCCTTCAATAGAATGCCAGAAATCAAGAAAATAGGTGTTATGTGTATGAGCAAAAAGTCTACCAGCTCTTTCGTAAACCCCGGGTTCAGACATTCGATTCCTCCTTTTGATTGTTTTGCTGCCCTGGAACATAATTACTCCGGGGATCAAAAGCCTGCTTCAACTCATTCCAGCCAAGTTCATCAGCAGCATCAAGCCTAATTTCCTTCCAGGTGTTAATTATGTCTAAAATTAGCTTCGGTGGTCGCCAATCCTGACCGAAAGCTGCCCGCCATTTTCGGAAGGCATAATACCGACTTTCCACGAACTTCCAGGTGACCTGCCTATGGGTCATGGAGTTTAACAGCTCATGTTGCCTAGCAACCTGATGCAAGATTTTTCCACATACTCCACCAGCCATTTTTGTGCTGATAATTTCTTTTCCCCCAACCTCGAGATAGACTGCACTCGCAGCTTCTGTCAAAGCTCCCCTAACTGACGGGTGATCAAAAATATCGATGTTTATTGCGGACATTGGCTTATAGAGGACCAGTAGTTTCGCGTTGGGATAATCAAACTCTTTTGTCTCCGGCCAAAGTTCTACTGGCCGGATATTAAAAAAATCACTAACCACCAGCAGGGCCTTTGTCCCATCTGCCAAGGTCACGGGATATGGCCCATGGTGCTGATAGCCCACATCATCCCAACCATAAAAATATAAACTCCAAATGAGTGCCTTAATGCTGGCCGAGACTTTAAAGCACGACCGAATCAGAGCGGGGTCATGTGTCCAGTGAGTTGCCTGACAAACCTTCTGGGCTTGATCTTGCTGCCAAATGCGATTAGTACCGTCCAGACAAAAAATGTCTCCAGATTGTACCTCTTCCAAAGCGTCGAATATTTTCTCCACAAACCATACACGTTGAGTGGCAGAGATAGCTGGTTTGGCCACCTTCAACCCAACAATTAGGTCCATCAGCGACCCTTTGGTCGCTCCGCACGAGACAAACAGATCCGACAGTTTGATCTTGGATCCTGGCCTGGTTATCACCTGCATTTTTTGATACAAATCAGCTGCTTCCAGGTCTGAAAAGTATGGGGCTACCTCACTAATCGGCATGGGCCACGGCGCAATCTGGCCAGTGTGGACAAATGCCAACTCTAAAGCTGAGAGCCATTGATCAATCCGCTTCATACACCTCTCCTTTCTGACCGTCAATCATAATCTTCATACCCGTGGCAATCACCACCGTTGCCTTTTTTGTAGCTACCACACAAGGAATCCCCAGCTCCCGGGCCACGATTGCCGGATGGGAGTTCACTCCCCCAAGGTCAGTCACAATTCCAGCAGCATGCTGAATGATGCCGACAAACATGGTTGTGTCAGTAATTCTGGTAACCAGGATGTCACCATGCTTCAGGGACTGCGCTTTGTGGGAAAACATAATCACCCTGGCCATACCAGTGGCTTTTCCGGCTCCAGCCGGCCAACCTTTGACAAGTAGCTTCATGGGTGCTATGATAAACTACGACGTAACGTATGAGTCAAGATCTACTCAATATCGGTGACTTTGCCAAGATGGCCGAGACGACCAAGCGCACGGTTTTATGGTATGAAGAAAAGGGTATTTTGAAGCCAAAACAGGTCGATACTGAGAATGGCTACCGATTATATGCAATCGACCAAATCATCGATTTCAAAGCTATTCTTTTACTACGAAAGCTTGACTTCTCGATTGAAGAAATAAGAAGTTTTCTGGCCAAACAGCATACGCCAGAGGCACTGTTTAACCTAAAGAAAAAAGCCTTACAGCAAGAAATTGCTGACTTGCAAACTGTCCTGCGTGACACCGATAAGTATTACCGCAACCTGCAGAAAACCGGCACCTTGGTCGATCCGAGAATAAAAACATTTAAATCTTTTCCGGTGTTTTATATCGACAAACTTGGTCCTTACTATCAGATTGATGATTATTTTACGCAGTTGCGATCATGTTTTGACTTTATTCCCCCAACTGTCAAGGGTCTGGTACTTTACGAAGGCGTTGGCTATCAACCAAAAAATGTCAAAACCAAGATTTGTTTTTGGATTAGGCCCGGTTTAAAACTCAAGCCAGAAGCCAAAGACGTCGTCAAAAAGATGACTGTCCCAGGATTTAGGGCTTTGGCCTATACCCACTATGGATCAAGCCGGTTATTATCCATGCTTTGGGTGGAGCTCAAGAAGTATCAGGTTAAAAATGACTATAAAGCCGATCAGAGCTTGCCATTTGAAGATGCGGAATTGTCTGAAAGTGCCCATGTCACCGAGATGTTGATGCCAATTAAATAGTTTTACTTTTGCCAGGAGTCAAGAGAGGAAATCAGGATGGCTCTGACTGATCAGAAATTTTATAGCCAGACTTCGCGACGATCTGCTTGATATCCTGGTCACTAATTTTTTCCGGCTCGTATTCCACCTCGACAACTTGGTTGGCATAGCTGCATTTGGCTTTAATGCCATGGTCCTCCAGATCCCACTCGATCGTCATAGCGCAGGAGCTGCAATGCATGCCGGATACGCTAAAGGTTTTTTTGATCATATGACATTAATTACCCCGCGGTACATGCCCATGGCACACATAAATGGTACTGTTCCGGTGGTGGTCGGCGCTGTAAAATCAACGGTTTCTGTTGTTCCAACTTGAACAATTTTACGAATCCCAAATGATGGGATGGTAAAAGCCATGGCACAACCGCCGCCGCCTTTGTTGACCAGGGTCAACTTTACCGGTAGCCCCGCTTTCACTGTCACTTGGTTGGGAGTGTAGCCGCCTGGTCCAATAGTAACAGTTGGAGTTTGAGAAACGTCTTGGGCGACGACCGGACCGTCGGTGCAAATGGTCACAGTACAAATAACCTGCCGGAGAACATTCTGTGCTCCAAAGGTCACGCCAGTAAGAGCAAAAGCATTATTTAAATTAAAAACGGCCAGGCCGATGACCACAACAGCGGCCAGGCGTAAGAATTGTTGCTGCATCACTTCACCCAGTCTGGTAGCCAAGTAGCCCAAGATAAAGAAAACCGGTGACGTGCCCAAAATGAAAGCCAGCATAATTAAAGCTCCAGACAAAGGTTGGCCAGAAGCGATGGCCAAGGCCATCATCGCCTGGGTGGTTCCACAAGGCACAAAAATAGTAAAAGCTCCCAAGATTAGTGGGGCAAAGACACTTTTTGATCGGGAACTGTCACGAACCAGCCGGGTCAAAAATCGTGGTGGCTGGATAACAAAATAACGAAAAATTGGATGGGCTTGGAGTAAATTTAGCGCTGAGCCAATCATAAAAACGGCAACAAAAATTTGCAGCAAGCCTTGGGTCTGGGTGGACAATTGAAAGGCACTACCCAGAAGACCAAGGAGCATGCCCAAGATGGTATAAGCAATAAGCTTGGCTCCCAAGAAATACATAATGGTCAGACCGCCCCGTTTCTCCCCTTCGGTTTGAGCGATAGTTGTGGCCAAAAGCCCGCCTTGGACAGCCAAACAACTCAGACCGCCAGCCAGAAGGCCAGTTAAAAAGATGGCTACAAGGTTCATAATTTTGCTCCTTTCAAGCGCAGCGAATTAGTCACCACTGATAGGGAACTGGCGGCCATGGCAAAGCCGGCCAACATGGGATTGAGAAAGCCGAGCATCGCTGCCGGAATTAAAATGATGTTATAACCGAAAGCCCAGAAGAGATTCTGTTTGATGGTGCGCATGGTTTTGCGCGACAAATCAATTGCCGCCGCCACACTGGTCAAGTCTTTGTTTAACAGCGTCACGCCGGCAGCTTCAATGGCGACATCGGTCCCCGAGCCCATGGCCATGCCCACGCTGGCCACGACCAAAGCCGGAGCGTCGTTGATCCCATCCCCAACCATGGCAACCTTTTTGTTTTTGCTTTGCAGCTTTTGAACTTCAGCTGCTTTGTCTTGCGGCAGAATCTCCGCTAACACTTTAGCAATACCCAGTTGAGAGGCAATTTTTTTAGCAGTTTCAGTGTTATCACCAGTGAGCATGACGGTCTCGATACCCATGGTGTTTAGCTTGGTGATACCAGTCTTAGCGGTATCTTTAATAGTATCAACGACGGTTATAGTCCCGGCGGGTTTGCCACTGACCACCAAAGTCATGCCCGGCTTGCCAAAAGTCATGGTCTTATCGGCGATGATTCCTTCCACACCGACGCCGGGAACAGCTTTAAAATTGGTCACCGGTAGTAATGTGAGCTTTTCTTCAGTGGCTTTTTTTAAAATGGCATCAGCCAAGGCGTGTTCCGATCCCTTTTCCAGACTGGCGGCCAGCTGTAAAACGTCGTGGGTGTTATATTTGGCATCCTGTACTTGGATAGCAGTTACTTCCGGCTGACCTTTGGTTAAGGTGCCGGTTTTGTCAAAAACCACCGTCGTCACTTGGTTGGCAATTTCCAGCGTCACAGCGTCGCGGATTAAAATACCATGCTCCGCCCCTTTGCCCACCCCAACCATAATCGCCGTCGGCGTCGCCAAGCCCAAGGCACAGGGACAGGCAATGATCAGAACGGCAATCATGTTGGTGAACGCTGGCAAAAACGAGCCAGTGTCATACCAAAACACAAAGGTTACTACTGCCAGGATTAAAATCACGGGAACGAAATAAGAGGAAATGGTATCGGCCAACCGCTGAATTGGCGCCCGCGAACTTTGGGCCGTGGCCACCAGGGCCACGATCTGGGACAAAACCGTATCTGACCCAATTTTCGTGGCAGTAAAGACGAAACTCCCGGTTTTGTTCAAGGTAGCACCAATGACAGTGTCGCCAACGGCTTTTTCTACCGGCAGGGACTCGCCAGTGACCATCGATTCGTCAATGGCACTTTGACCCTCGGTAATGGTGCCGTCGACGGGAATTTTCTCACCAGGCCGGACCCGAATAAGGTCGCCAACTTGGACCTGGTCGATGGGGATGTCGATCTCTTTCCCGTGACGCACCACCCGGGCAGTCTTGGCCGCCAAGCCCAACAATTTTTTGATCGCATCGCTGGTATGCACTTTGGCTTTAGCTTCCAAGAAGCGGCCCAGCAGAATCAAAGTAATAATGACCGCGGCGGAATCGAAGTAGGTATTGGATGTCAAGCCCACAACTGCCAAGGCTGAATAGCCAAAAGCAGCAGTGGTGCCCACGGCAATCAGGGTGTCCATGTTAGCCGTCCGGTTGCGCAACCCCGACCAGGCGGCTTGATAGAACCCGCGACCCACCCAGAATTGGACCGGGGCCGCCAGCAAAAAGAGAACGTAGTTTGGGACCACGATATGAAACAAGTCAGGAAAACTGCCGATGACGACCAGGATACTTAAGATTGCGGCGATGATTATTTTGGTTTGGAGTGCTGCTAGCTCTTGCTTCTTGACGGCTTCTTTGGTCGCCTCAGTGCCAACTTGATAGCCCAAGTCAGCCACAGCCGAAGATAAGTCTGCTTGATGACATGTAGTCTCGTCATAGTCAACCGAGGCTTGTTCACTGCCATAATTCACCGTGGCCGCGGTCACGCCCGGAACTTTCAACAAGCGCCGCTCGATTAATCTGGCGCAGGAGGCGCAATGCATGCCAATAATTGGCAAGGTGGTTTTAGTGGTCATGGCTTGTGGTATTAGTATTCTTTTGGCCGGCAAAAAAGAACCAGGCAATTAACCCGGCTAACAACAATCCGCCGACAGTGACCAAAACTTTATCCATGTCTTTTGTGCAAAACACTCATGACCTCAGCGATGGCTTTTTTGGAATTACCTTTCTTGATTTCGTCGGCGACACAACTTTCCAGATGGTTGGCCATAACCTGATCTTCAGTTTGTTTAATTGCTTCGCGTACGGCCTGCATCTGGTGCAAAATGTCGATGCAATAAACATCATCCTTAACCATCTGTAACACTTTTTCCAAATGGCCAAGGGAAATCTGCAACCGGTGAATAATGGCTTCCTGGGTGTCTTTTGGTCGATACATGGTGTTTATCGTAATCCCTCCCGGGGGGATATGTCAAGAGGAAGAAAAGTTCGATTTAAACCAGGGAGTCAAGGGAGAAAGTTGTGGTCGGATCTTGAACACCAGAAATTAAAAATGGCTAACCATTGGGCAAACGACAAATCAGTCGGTTTGGCATGAAGACTAAAATGATTAGCATCGGCCAGTCGCTTCCATTGATTAAAAGTAAATATCTTCTTCAGACCAACTTTTAGATCCTTTTTCCAGGTGCCGAAAGCGAATTTGATGAAGTTCTTATAGAGCAGCTCCTGGTCAGGGGAAATCAGAGGGATTGTGCGCTTGGTAATCGTTAGTAGGACAATATCCACTTCTGGGGCTGGTTGGAAATCTGTCTGATTAAACTTCCAAATGAGACGAAAATCGAACCACGGCTTGGTCAAAAGCGAGGCTTGGGTTTCCCTGGGAAGACCGGCAAACTTTTCGGCGGCTTCTTGTTGAACCACCAGATAGGCAACTTCCGGGGGTCGAGAATAATAAAGCAGTTTATAGATGATGTCGGCGGTGAGGTGAAACGGCAGATTGGCAAAGACCTTGTAAGGCTGGTTTGGCAGAGAATATTGCCGGATGTCAGCCTGGCAGACGGCAACATTGGGATAGTTTCTGAGATTGCTGCGAAGCTGGCCGACCAGATTAGTGTCGACTTCCACAGCAATGACCCTGGCTCCGGTTTGAGCCAACTCGCGCGTGATGGTTCCAGTCCCCGCCCCAATATCAACGATTAGGTCGTTAGGGACAAACTGAGCTTTGCCCACCAAGTGAGCCACCAGTTTGGGATCCCGGAAAAAGTTTTGCGACAACAATCTTCTTTGTAAATTCATAAGAACCCCTCCTTTCGGTCGGGAACCTTGCGCCCGAGCACTTACAGTGTAAACACCTGCGTGTTCGGGGCTAGATACACCTTCCTTTTTGCACACAAAAAAACCAGTCCTAGTGACTGGTTTACTGATTTATTAGCTATTTAGATTTGGATGCGAATTACCAACACAAAAACCAGCCGCTAGGCGGTTACTTAGGCTTGTGGCCTATATGTGTCGATAACTTTCGTCATACTTGGTGAATTATAGCACAAAAGCTGCTCGAATTCATGTTCGCCTGTCTGTCGTTTTACCTATTAAAACCACTTCTCAAAAAATGACGCCAAATCCTTTGAAAGTTGTGGGCCGATTCCTATCCCCTGCTTCTTATCTCTAAATTTATGTGCAGTTTCGATCTGAACTGCGTTTATTTTATATTTTGTCGCATAGTATCGGGTTGTAAATTCTGCGGCATATAAATCTTCTTTTTGGTGTGTGGCGCTTTTATCTCCAGGAACAAATACTTCATATCCTTTATGTCTTAGGTATTCACCCATAGCAAGATCGATATCGCCATAGTAAATCGATGTTCTGTTACCGGTACCTAGAATCAGGTCGTATCCACCTTTGGGAGCATAATCTGGTTGCTTGGCAAATCCATGTAAATCAATCAAAAGGCAACCTGCCTTGCCGTAACGATTAATTGATTCCTCCAACAACTGCCCGATTGTTCCATGATACTGTCTATATTCAGGAGCGTAACGGGAATTTTCCAGAGCAAGTTGCGGTTTCTGACCCTTGTAGTAGCTTCTGGGGATTGGCCAACTTCGGTTCAGATCCACCATACCCCTTGGAATATCTCCTTTAACTACACTTATAAATTCGCGGATGTTTAGCCGTTTAGAACCAAACAGAATATCTTTGGCAATAAGCCACACTCCAGGATCACCACCAGTGACGCCTTTTCGTCGATCCCTTATTTTGTCTGGCCATTTATAATTTGGCATCCCGTCATGAGGTACTGTAATTACCACCCGACTTGGCTTTTTTGCTTGCCAGACCTCAGTAAAGTTTATGTTGGTTACCCGATGGTGTTCAAAGTCAATAAAATTTTTAGCCATAGTGTCAAACATTAAAAAACCTCCCGGTTGGGAGGCATAGAGTCAATTGTGATTATTTATTTCAGGAAATAATAGCCTCCCAACGAACATCGGGAGATTTGGCAGGGGAATAGTTGTTGTATACGTCAACTCTGGAATTCATGTTTTGCGATTATACTTTATTGAGACTATTTTGTCCAAAAAAATATTTTGTGTACAGAAAATTTGGCCCCAGTCAAAGAACCATACATGGAATTAGATTAGCTTTCATGTATGCATATCATTCTGCCAGTATTGTCTCGACGATTTCCCTACTTAGCACCATGTTCTTGGTAGCGCCTTGGTCAAGTTTCGTTACCAAGTTTTTTGTGATGAATGGCAAGGAAAATAATAGCATTGCGGCCATGAGCGTTGAGACGGGATCGAGGGAGAGATGGAGAAATTCGTCGACACTGTGGGCATAGGTGCCGCGACGAAAAGTGGCATTAATAGCAATCGTGTATTTTTCTCCCAAACTGGCACCACGGCGGATCGCGCCGGTGACTTCGGTGGTCATTTGGTGACTTTCCACGCCATTTTTGGAAGTCAACGCTTTTCGTGGCACATCACCCAAAGCTGTTTTGATCATCATCTCGGGCATATTCGGGCCGGCCAGACTGGCATTGATGGTCTCCCCGATTCTGGGATTACCTTCGAGGATAAATGACGTGCCGCTAGACTTTTCTCGGATGAAATCAAGCATCATTGGGCCGGTCCAATTGAGAGCTTTGCCGAGCTTCTCAGCATAGGATCTAATATCGTCGTCATTTTGACTTTGCCGATGGCTAGCGCCACCACCAAAACCAGTCGACAGGGCAAGATACTGGTGGGAGGCAATCAGCTTGCCCCGCACAAAAATTGTTTGGATAGTAAGTTGTTGGCCGACAACTTCTTCCTGAACAATTAAGTCTGATTCATTTCGGAAACGGTGTATAGCCCGTTGACGATCAGCATCAGTCGCGATCCGGGCAACGCCAGAGCTGCTGGTGCCATAGGGTGTTTTCACATAGGTTGGTTTGGTCAGAGAAAGGGTTGTTAGCCCAGAAGCACTTTTTAGAAAAGTCATTTTGGGGACGGGTATACCCAATGATTTTGCCTTGGTCAAACAAAGTTGCTTGCTCATAATGGTGTTAAAAACTTCTGCAGAGCCTAAAAGTATGTGAGTGTATTGTTGGAGCTCGTGTTGATACTTAGCCAAAAATAGGCCCTCTTCGTGGATTGGCAAAATGACATCATATTTTTCCTGTTTCAGTAGATGTAATAAGAACTCAAGATAGGCATTTATATCGCGGTTTAGTCGTGGGCTTTGGAAAAACTGTGAACAATGGCGGTGAAATCTGGCCCAGCAAAAATTATTAGAATCGCAAACATGAACTTCATATTTTGCGGGGTCAAGAATAGTTAAGGCCTGGACTGTGGCCGGGGTGGAACCATTAAGGATCAGAATCTTTAGCCGCATGGCCATTAGATTATAATCTAGTTGTCATGAGGCGATTAATCAGAAGGGTTAAACCGCTGCTTGCCATTGGCATCCCACTTCTTATTCTGGTGGCGGTTGGGGTTGTTCTCCAAGTGGTAGTGGTAGCACAACCGTTATTAATCGCCCACTGGCTGCAGTCTTTTGGACCAGCCTTATTAGTTATCTACTTCCTAATTCAATCGGTGGGGATTATCTTCCCACCCATTCCTGGTGGGATTTTTCAACTGGCGTTGATCGCCATTTTTGGCCCACTGAAGGGATTTTTGCTCATCTATTTAACGGTCACGCCATTGTATTGTGTCAATTTCCTGTTGGCCAAGAGATATGGCCGGCCGTTTGTCACCCGAATGATTGGAGAAAAAAGCATGAGGAAGGTCGATGACTATGCCAAAGATGCCGGGCTGGGAGGATTGATCATGTTGAAATTATTCCAGGACAGGTATGTTGACTATATTTCTTACGGCTTGGGTTTAACTTTGATCAGTTTTAAAAACTTTTTCTGGGTTAACCTTTTGGCAGAAATTCCCCGAGATATTGTGGCTTATTTCATCTTCAAAAATGGGCCAAACTTTACCGTCTCCATCATCTTGATGGAAGTCTTTGCCGGAGGTTTGACGGTGTTGTATATTTTGCACCACCATTGGCAACACAGGAGGAAATTAGCAAGTCAGAAAAGTAGAGAAAGTTAGAGGTATTTGGCCACGTTAGCGTTGTGCTGGTCGAGGGTTTGAGCATAGTGCATCTGGCCATCTTTGCCCGTGAGGTAATAGAGATAGTTGGTTTGGGTGGGATGGAGAACGGCGTCGATGGATGACAGGCCGGGATTGCAGATCGGGCCAGGTGGCAGGCCAGCATGAATATAGGTGTTGTAGGGCGAGGCGATTTTCAGATCATCCAAGGTGAGATTTTTCTTCCACCAGCCGTCTTGGGTGGTGTAGCCAATGGCATATTGGACCGTGGCGTCGACATCTAGGCCCATACCGGCATTAAGCCGATTAAGAAAAACACTGGCCACGATTGGCCGGTCGGCAGCGTCTTTGGCTTCGCGCTCGACCATGGAAGCCAAGATGAGAGTTTGGTTGTCGATGGCCAGATCGGAAGTTTTGGTGGTGAAGTTTTTTAGCATCAGATCGTGAATACTGGCAACGGTTGACAGCTTGGGCACCAGATAGGTGTCGGGGAAGAGCCGGCCCTCATCGGCACTCCAGCTGGCACTGGTGGTGTCAAAACCTTGGGTTTTGAGATAGTCCAGAATTTGGGTGGCCCGCCAACCTTCGGGGATGGTGATCCAAACGTCTTCGGTGCCAAAAGTCAGTTTCGAAGCTACCTCTTGGGCGGACATGGCTGGCGACAATTGGAAGCTGCCAGCTTGGAGTTTGGTGTCGGTGTGAAGAACCAAACGGACGAGAACAAAGAACGATACCGGGTCACGAATCAAGCCTTGATCGCCGAGATTTTTGGCAATGGCGCGAACGTCTTCGCCAGAACTGACCGTAAAACTGCGGGTTTTTGTGTCTTGGGGATTAACCGGGGAAGTGGCAAAGTTCCACCACATGACCCCCGCAATAGCGACCACCAAGGCAACACCAAAAGCGAGAAGTAATTTTTTCAAGCTTAGACCTCGTCGAGTTTAGCTCGGCGATATTTGCCGTTTTCGGCGATATAAACCCGCTTGCATTTGCAAACAACCGTACCACCAACTTTTTTGGCTTTTGACAGCGGTGTCCCACAACCGACGCATTTCCCTTGGGAAAGTAACCAAGCCTGGACCGGAGAAATCAAATTTTTAAACATGGTTTTTGGTATCTAAATAACGTTGCAGAATAACGGCCGCGGCTTTAGCGTGAGCTTTGGGCCCGGCCTCATAACTGCTTAGGGTTTCATCAATAAAATCTAACGGCAAGTGTAGCACAGCAGCAAGATTTTTTCCAAAGTTGGTCGCCAATTCGCCACTGGTACCCTCGGAAACGCCAACAATGAGGTGAGTAACATTTAACTCCTTAACAATTTTTTTGATGGCAGCGATATTATGAACGACTTGGTAGGGTTCGGCAATCTCGCCCTCAGAAATAGCCAAGCCAATATTTTTTAAACCGTAATCAATGCCTAGGATCATTAGAAAAGTATATCAGACGGCCCTGATGACCTTAAGGAGTAGTTCTAGTTCTAGCTCTGGCTCTAACTTCGCCTTCCTCAAAGAAAGCATTTTTAGTTTTTTCTAACCCAATACCCAGACCAGTTGCCCCAAGTGCCAGGAATAGAAATCCCATTCCTAAATTAGGTGTAAGTACAAATTGGTTAAGTCGGCCATTCTCTAGTGTATACTTAATGCTGTCCATGAGGGGACCAGCAATGGGAGGAACAGAGGCTAGAAATGCCCACAGACCCAAAATTGAAAGAAGAACACCACGATTAAACTTTTGCTGGACTCGCCAGAGTTCTTGGTCTGGTGTCCTAACTGGGTTTGCCATGATCCAAGGATTATCTCATAGTTTTCCTGGGGTATCAAGTTTTGACTGTTATACCAGTCTATTTTAGGTTTGGGTCAGTTGGGCCCGAACCACTCCCCGCTTCCAGACGGTGCCCGGAGGTTCACAGGTGATTAAGGAGACATAGGCAGCATCGAAGCGCTGTTCAAGAATAGACAAGTCAGTAGGTTCAATGATTTTTTTATCCACCACTTGGTAGTGATAGCGCACGCCGTCATAGTTAATATAAATGTCATCACCATTGTTCAGATCCATCAGGTGAGTAAAAATGCCGGAAAAATTGTCCGGGCTGGCAAATTGAGGCAGTTCAGAATGGCCAAAGATGATGTTGACACCAAAATTGCCGGGCATAGCGGAGGTGGGCCAAGCGACGAGTGATTTCTTGAGATCCGTACCGCCAAACTCGACGGTGGCAGCATCAATTTTTAGTTTGGGAATAGTTAAAGTGTAGTACTGGACTTCAGTGTTTTCATGCCCTGCCACCGACTGGGCAGCGCCGGGAAACCAAGTCGAGGGCCGATAGGAATCATCGACGGCGGTAGTGGTGGAATTAAGGGCAGTAGTATTAGCGACCGCCGCAAAGGCCTGAACCGGGGCCGAGAAAATGCCCGGGGCCTGGGACTGACTTTGAGCCAGGGGTGAGACAATTTCTGGTGAATAGAGCGACATGGTGGACAGATAGGAAGCGATAATCGGATAGGCCACTTGGCCGATCATGAACAGGCCGATGGAGAGAAAGGCCAAAGAAATTACCCGACTGACTTTCTTGACCGGCCCGGCGGGCTTGGGCTGTTGATAGTCGATCGTGGGATGGGAACTTTTGACGTAGGAATAAAGGGCCATAGGTTTAATCGCTAACGACGTCCAGCTTAATATTTTCTTTGCGCCAGGGCAAGGCAATTTTAATCAAGGGTTCAAAGGCTTTGGGGGTGACGTCAATACTGACGGAAGAGACACCAGGGTTGGAAGTGATCAGGGAGCTGGCGGCGCCAGGATTCTTGCCAGAGATGTTATTTACCAGGTCTGTAGTGTTGATTGAGGGCAACAGTTTGGCGGCGAGATTAACATTTAAAGTGGTATTGTCGGCCTTGTCGGTCTTGGCGTTGGTGATATTAATTTGGGCAGAATCAGCTGACAGTTGATAGTCAGTGGGGACAGCTTCTGGAAAACTCTTTAGAAACAGCGCAATTAAATCAGATTGGGAAAAGACGACACCGTGGAAGTTGAGGGAGAGATTTAGGGAGACGGTATCAGCCTCGGCATCGACATTAGCCGAGAACTGTTTTTGGGCCACCGTTGAGGTGATGGCGTTTGGCAGGAGTTGCTGATCGCTGCCGATTTTTGACTGCAGATCGGATTGAGCAGAGGCGGAAAGTTGGGCAGACAGACTGGCCAGGAGGCGATTTTGATCGTCAGCGGTGACCACGGTCGCTTGGTGACTGTTGCCGCCAGAAAAAGCAGAGTCATTCTTGGCCAGATACTCTGAGGAAGAGAAGGAACCAACAGTAAACTTGGTGCCGGCGTCGATGTTGTAGTTGTCGCCGATGTCGGCAGCGGTGGCAGGAACGGTGACGGTCGCTGGAGTAATAGCATCACCAGAGGCGATGCTGGTAGCCTGATCTAGAGTAAACTTTAGACCATTGCTTGAGGTAATAGTCATCCCGGCAGCAAAGTTGTGACTGTCGGAAACGCTGTAGATGGTCACACTGCCCTGGGCTTTATTGCCCACCAACTTGTGGCCAGTGGCAATCCCTCGAGCGGTGGCCGATTCGGTGACATCGGCAAAATTGCCGACCAAAGTGGCAGAAGATGTCGAGACTTGGGCAGAATTGGTAACAATAGTCACTGGCAAGGTTTCACTGAACAGCTGGGGGGTGACATGAACCACAACATCGGCGTGGGGCAAGAAATAGGCCAGGGCGGAAACGGCAATGACTAACAAGATTAAGACCACCACGATGATCAAGATTAATGGGCGCCTGCCAAAGGCAGAACCAGCAGGAGTGAAGCCGGTCGGTGACTGAGTCGAAACGGCGTTTTTAGGTCGGAGTTTACCGGTGACACCACGCAGTGGGCCGGTTATAGTCCCGATTAAAGTCGGCAGTGATTTTACGGCGGAAAGATTAAACTTGGGCAGAGACAAGCCGCGGCCAGATGACATCACGGTATCTTCTGGCATTTCCTCCAGTTGGCCTAATGCCGGGCTGGTTTTCGTCGCAAGGGCTTCGGACAAACCTGGGGACACGGCAGTTTCGGGCCGGGCTGATGATTCCCCTTCGGACGGTGTTGCGTTTTTAGGCATTTCCAGGGAAACAGCAAAATGGCTGGCGCTGTCGCCGATGGTAAAACCGGCTTCTTCGGCAGAGATTTCCTGAAGTTCGGCTTCTTTATTTCCCTGGTCCTTAGCTTCTTGTTCAATACCTTCTTGAGTTTCGGCATTAGCAATTGGCTGGTCAGTTGCTGGCTGAGAAGGTTGTTGCTCAATAGACTCCGGTTCACCC
>CAZQWX010000064.1:0-2473 GCA_964597255.1 uncultured Gammaproteobacteria bacterium
CAGTAGTGCCGGCCATTGGCCCAATCTGATCGTCCCACCGTATTGACGTTTGGCCAGATATTCTTTTTGGGCCGGCATAACATGAATCACCGGATATTTAGTCTTGGGATCAACCTCTGTTGAATTCGCCCCAGTTAGTCCGACGACATGTCGGCTAAATTCAATCACCGCCATCTGCATGCCAAAACATAAACCAAGATAGGGAATTTTATTCTCCCGAGCAAATTGCACCGCCCGAATTTTTCCTTCCACCCCCCGACTACCCCAACCTTGTGGCACAATCATGCCCGAAACTCCAGAAAAAAGTTTTTTTACTTCTTCAACAGGCACTGCCTCCAAACCGTCAGAATTAATCCATCGTAAATTCGCTTTAATTCCCAACTCGACACCGGCATGCTTCAATGCTTCCAAAACACAAATGTAAGAATCGGCCAGATGACCCTCACCGGATTTATAATATTTCGCGACTACCGCAATATCCACCTCTTGTTTATTTTCATTTTCTGACTTGCGAACCATTTTCTTCCATTCTGTCAGTTCTTGCTTTTTTTGGTTCTTCAACTTCAACTTATCCATAATTATTTTCGTCATAAGATTATGAGAATTAATCAACAAAAGTGGGACCTTATAAACATTTGTTAGATCTGGGGTGGCAAAAATGCTTCCTGGATTTATATTGCAAAACAGAGCAAGTCGATCTAATCTTCTCTGGTCAATCGGTTTTTCCGACCTGGCCACAATAATATCCGGATGAATTCCCATCCCATTCAAAATGTGAACCGAAGTTTGAGCTGGTTTACTTTTTAACTCTCCCAGGCTAGCAATTAAGGGAAGATAGGTCACATGTACATGCAAAACATCTGTTGGGTTATGTAACTTCATAATCCTTGACGCCTCAAAAAAGATACCATTTTGGTATTCCCCAACTGTCCCTCCCAGTTCAATTACCACCACAGCGGCTCGTGTCGCCTCGCCAGCAACTTTTATACGCCGAATAATTTCATCTGTTAGATGGGGAATTGCTTCGACATCCTCACCATCATATTCCAAAGCCCTCTCCTTGCGAATCACTTCCTGATAGATTTGGCCGGTAGTAATGTAATTGGCCCGAACCAGATCCTGGTTCAAAAATCTCTCATAATGGCCAATGTCTTCATCGGTTTCTAATCCATCTTTGGTTACAAATGTTTCTCCATGTTCCAGCGGCCGGATCGTCCCTGCGTCTACATTAAGATACATGTCGATCTTGACCGGTGCTACCCGAAAACCGAGGTCTTTAAGAAGAAGAGAGATTGAAGCCGTTGTAACACCTTTTCCTAGTCCAGAAATTACTCCACCAGAAACAAATATAAACTTCATCGATAGAAAACAATATTTGGACAGGACTCTTCAACCAGAGGCCAAACCATCATAGACCACCAAAAAGCATTTCGTCAACCCTCACTTTGTTCTAAAGCCGCTACTTTTGGTTTTGTCCAACTGGCAAAATCACATTTGGGATAATTACTACAACCATAAAATGTTTTTTTGCTCCGGGTTCGCCGAATAATCACGTCACCATCACCACATTTTGGACATGTCATTTCCAACTTTTTAACCAGCGGCTTAGTAAACTTGCAATCCGGAAACTTACTGCAGGCCAAAAATTTCCCGAACCGGCCAATGCGCACCACCAATGGCGCTCCGTCATTCGGACAAACTTCGGAACTTTCTTCCGTTTCCACTTTAACCCGCTCCGCTGTGTCTGCCGCTTTTAACAACTGCTCATTGAACGGGTCATAAAACTCCCGGATCACTGGTACCCATTGTTTTTCGCCGTTGGCAATCTCATCTAGTTCATCCTCCATCTTGGCTGTAAAACCATAATCAATAATGTTGGCAAAATTGGTCATCAAAAAATCATTCACGGCAAAGCCCAAAACCGTCGGCACCAGTTTTCGCTCTTCCTTTTCCACATATTGTCGGTCCTGAATCGTCGAAATAATCGGGGCATAGGTTGACGGCCGACCAATACCGTATTCTTCCAACGCTTTAATCAAACTCGCCTCGGTATATCGCGGCGGCGGTTCTGTAAAGTGTTGGCTGGGCAAAAGTTCCAACAATTTCAGTAATTCTTCCACCACTAGATCGGGTAACTCCCTGTTCTCGTTTTCATCAGCATCTTTGTCGCTCCCACCACTTTCTTCTTTACTCTCACCTTTTTGAAATAATTTCTGCCAGCCATCAAAAAGTTGTTTGCTGCCGTTGGCCCGGAAAAGATAAACATCACTCCTAGCAGTAATGTCCACACCAGTCTGTTCATATACCGCCTCAGCCATCTGGCAAGCCACAAATCGTTTCCAAATCAACTCATAGAGTCTCTTCTGATCCCGATCTAATTGGTCATCTCCCGTTGCTGATTGCACATTAGTAGGCCGGATTGCTTCGTGGGCTTCCTGTGCCACCATCGAAGGTGGCACAGGAAGCCCACGAA
>CAZQWX010000065.1:0-1868 GCA_964597255.1 uncultured Gammaproteobacteria bacterium
ATCCGGAACTGGCCAAAGTTCGGCAGAAAGAGGTTTTAGACAGTATGGTTGACAATGGTTATATTACTAAAAAGCAGGAAGATACAGCTTACAATGAAAAATTGACTTACCGGACTGCTCAAAGTGAGCTTGGTTTTAAAGCTCCGCATTTTGTGTTGTATGTTAAACAAAAATTGATTGAACAATATGGCGATAAAATGGTGGAACAAGGTGGGCTTAAAGTTACTACTACTTTGGACTACAGTCTTCAACAGGATGCCCAGCAAATTGTTCATGATGAGATCGGCAAACTTTCTGATTATCATGTCGGCAACGGAGCGGCGATGGTGATGGATCCCCGAAACGGTCAAATTCTAGCTATGGTGGGAAGTAAAGATTATTTTGGAACTTCGGAACCTGCAGGCTGCGAAGAAGGGAAAACCTGTACTTTCGAACCAATGGTCAATGCTGCTTTGAGCGATCTCCAGCCCGGGTCGGCTACTAAACCGATTACTTATGCTGTCGGCCTTCAGAAAGGTTATACTGCTGCTACCACTTTAATAGATGTCAAAACTGATTTTACTGCCGGCGCCGGGCAGCCGCCTTATTCCCCGGTTAACTACGACGGGCAGTTTCGAGGTCCGATCCAGGTTCGTTATACCCTTGGCAATTCAATTAATATCCCGGCCGTAAAAATGCTGGCAATGGTAGGAATTAAAAATGTCATGGATTTGGCTTACAAGATGGGGCTTTCCAACTGGCAGCCGACGGATGAAAACATAAACAATGTCGGGCTATCTTTGACCCTGGGAGGAAGAGAAGTCAGGCTTTTGGATCTAACTTCGGCCTATGGTGTTTTTGCGGACGCCGGGGTCAGATATGATCCGGTGTCGATTTTGAAAGTCACCGATTCTCAGGGTAATGTTCTTTATAACTATCAGGATTCAGCCGGCACTAAGGTTTTGGATTCGGGCATTGCCTTTATCATCTCCAATATTTTGTCAGATAATGGTGCCAGGACAATGGAATTTGGGTCCAACTCCGTGCTGGTGGTCCCCGGAAAAACAGTATCTGTTAAGACTGGAACTACGGATGATAAAAAGGATAATTGGGCAGTTGGTTACACACCCTCAGTAGTAGTTGGAGTTTGGGTGGGAAATAATGATCACTCGGCGATGAATCAAGCAATTGCCTCCGGTATTACTGGAGCTTCGCCTATTTGGCAGAAGATTATGATCCGGGCGTTAAAAGATAAACCGAATGAGGTGCCTAAACAGCCGGATGATGTCATCTCTATGGATATTGACGGTCTGATGGGTGGTTTACCCCATGATGGTTCCCCCACTCGCAAGGAATATTTTATCAAAGGCACGGAACCCACTGCTCAATCATCAGCTTATCAGAATCTGAAGGTTTGTAATAATAATCCTCATCGCCTGGCAAATGATAATGAAGACGGCAGTACAAAAGATGTCATCCAACTGCAGGAAAATGATCCGACCGGAGCCAACACCTGGCAATCGGCTATTGATCAGTGGGTGCTGACAGCTGCAGACCCCCGTTTTGTGGGTGTAGCTAAGGGCTGCAGTGGTATTCCTGGCTTTTCCGGCGGCACCGGAGGAGTTATTTCCATTGTTAATGTCGGCAACGGTGCCAACGTCCCCCGGGTATTTGATGTTTTGGCCCAAGCCAATTCTCCGGCGGGAGTGAAAAAAATTACCTGGACAATAGACGGAGCTCAAAAAGCCACCCAAACTGCCGAACCATATGCTTTACATGTCGAATTTCCACAGGGTGATCATGGCTCACATACTATTACTGTGACTCTTCAGGATAATAACGGCGGAACTTTTTCCACTTCCATTGGGGTAACAGTGTCTCTTTAGCCC
>CAZQWX010000066.1:0-5725 GCA_964597255.1 uncultured Gammaproteobacteria bacterium
GCTTAAAGTTAGATTCCGGATCCCCGCTGCCACCCTCCCGGACGGCAATTGCAATGACATTGCCCAGCTTGGTAAAAGCCGCTCCCCGCTTAGCATCAGTGACCCCTTTTTGTCTCTTGATAGTAGACCACTTTGAATGCCCACTCATAGTTCAATATATTAATCCAAACAAACCTTTACTGGCTCCGAACACTCCTGGTGCTCGGGCGCAAGGTTCTGAAGCTCGCGACTTCAGGCTCTTAGATGCGTGCGAGGCAAGCAGCCAAGGTTCTGCAGCCCATAGCTTCAGGTTCTTATTCTACCTTCGATTCTTGACATTTACAACCCATTCCGTATACTTCACACTTGATGTCTCAAGATGATATTGCCGCCGCCGTCAATGCTGCGCTTTCCTTAAACTGGAAAGAGGCTGAAAAGTTGAATCAGAAAATCCTTAAAGCTACCCCAGATGATATCGACTGTCTAAATCGCCTGGGCAAAGCCCTCCTGGAGCAGGGTGAAGTCAAAAAAGCCACTGCCATCTTTCGCCGGGTTTTAAAAATTAACAAATATGACCCGATTGCCCAGAAAAACTTGGACCGGGCCAGCCAAACCAAACCTAATCACCTAAGGCCAGCCGGTCCGACCGGTCCCCGCGCCACCACCAATTTTCTCGAGGAACCGGGTAAGACAAAATTGGTCGCTTTGGTCAATATCGCTTCGGCCGGCAATCTCCTAAAACAATGCTATGCTGACGTCGCTACCCTCACTCCCCGCCGGCACACGGTCGTCGTTGAAGACAGTTCGGGCAATTACCTTGGTGCCATGCCCGACGATCTGGGTCACCGGCTCTCAATTCTGATCAAGGGCGGTAATACTTATCAGTGTTTTGTTAAATCCGTTTGTAAAAACAGCATTATTGTCTTTTTACGCGAAACCTGCCGTGCCAAAAAATTTGCTTCCACGCCTTCTTTCCCGGTCAGTCTGATCGGCGACGATTATCTGACTTCTGTTCGCGAGGAAACCCTCCCTGCCGACCGGCCAACCAAACCTGCTAATCTGACCGATGACGATTCTGACGATGACGCTGCTCCGGCCAAAGAAGACGAAGAAGAAGCCACAGAATAAATCTGATACTGACGAGGGGTAGCAGCGAAGAGAATCCCTTAAGTATGAGTCACAGCGAAGGCACGATTCAGTACCTGAGCGTTGACGAGTACATTAAGGATTGCCGAGCTGACAGGACCCATAACAACAAACTTGGGGTCTCATCTTGGCAAATTAATTACTCCGGAGAGTACTTTTCGTACTTTTTTCTCGAATTTTGGGTAATAATTCTGAGGCGTCTGCAAATCGCGCAGCGACCAAAAAGCCCACACCGCCGAAACCACAAAGATACTAATGAACAAAACTATCAGCATAATCCCGGCCTAGTATAACAGAAATGTCCGCCCGGCCACTCTCTACCTTCTCTTCTACTGAGCAGGCCAGTATACCGGCAATTCTCGCCACCGTTGCTGACTGCTCCGCTGCCTTGACCGCCGAAATCTTGCAGTGCGGCAGTGCAATCCCAATGTCCCCAACATTGATCACCGTGGCTCCAATATTAGCCAACATTCGCGCTGCCCGATTTCCCAGCCCGGAAACATCGGTCGAATTTAGAACTTCAACCCGCCACTTTTCATTGCGCAGCTTATCTTCAAAAAAATAACCAGACAGGTCAGTGTCCAGTGCCCCAGGATCTAACACTGTTGCAGTTGAGCCGTCAGCCAGGATTAAGGAGCTTGACCAATCCGACAGATGGACAGTGGTAATCTTATCCGGCCTCAGGGTTAACACCTCTTGTATGAGCCGCAACCTGTCAAAGAAATCAATATTTGCGTCCTTGGCAAAAACCAAGCCAGGACTGATCACAACCGAGCTGGGGCTTTGACTTGTATTAAACGAACCGACGATATAGCCATCCACCGGCACGCCCACATAATCTCCTACTGTGTCTGCCAGCGTCTCCCCACCCCGGCGGTCCAGTTGACCGACGGTATATACCGCCGAGATGCGATAGCCGCCATAGCCATGATGTGTCTGAGTCATATACAAATCAGAAGGGAAAAAGACAGCCACGGCACTCTTAGTGGTCACATCTAGCGACAAAAGTTCCACTGGCGTTCCGGCAAGAACCACATTAAATCGGTCATACTTGCCCACCCTGGAGGCAAACAGCAGTTTATAGCCCACCACCGCGACAACCAATCCTCCAAACCCCAGAAGTAAGATCGAGGCCAGATTACTCAACGAACTGCTTGAGGATCGATAACTGCGGTGCCGTCGCCACATGGGTTAATTGTGGCATCTTGGAGGTCACCTTTTCAACCCCATTTATCCTTTTTACCCTTGCCGATCACTTGAGGCGAAGGTAAGACCCATACCGGGGCCGAGGTGGATTTCGCCGCCTTCTTTGCCTGCTGATCTTTCGACAGCTTCTTTTTATTTTTATTGTAAAAATCTCCAAAACTTGCCATACATCAGAATAATACAATGAGCAATAGACAATAACTTAATCCACTAATTGCTTGGGTGGCAGCGAAACGAGTTCTCTAATCGCGAGGGTTAGCTGGCCAGCACTTGGTACTGACTATAGCGACCGCGTGATTTAGAGTGGCGAGCTGTCAGGCCCCAATTAATTATTCATTAGCCCCGAACACTCCTGGTGCTCGGGCGCAAGGTTCCAAAGCCTAAAAATTTCAGGTTCTTAGTTGCGAGCGAAGCAAGCAACCAAGGTTCTGAAGCCCAGAGGCCTCAGGTTCTTATTTTAACCAAAATTGTTTCAACTTTGCAAATCGCTTCTGCGAAATCGCTTCCCGAATTTCCTCCATCAACCTCATCATAAACTGGACATTATGAACTGTCGCCAGGCGATAAGCCAACAGTTCCCGACTGCGAAACAGATGATTAAGGTATGCCCGACTGTAATTTTGACAGGTGAAACAATCACACTGCGGATCAATCGGGCTTCCATCATCCTTAAAAATAATCTTGGTGATATCAAACGCACACCTCTCTTGGTTATAAGTTTTCCCAATGTTCTCTCGTGCCACCTTTGATTTTTCTCCTTTAATCTCCAGCTTTCGCAGGATATGTCCCATCCTTGCCAATCTTGTCGCATGGACACAATCAAACATGTCCACACCCCGCTCCACCGCTAACAATACTTCCGGAACTGTCCCGATCCCCAATAAATGCCGCGGTTTGCCCGGATCCAGCTGTGGCTGAATCCAATCCAAAATCTCCGTCATCTTCCGCCGACCAATTAACACCCCGCCAATTCCGACGCCAAAAAAATCACCCCCACTGACAAATTTTGCCGAAGCAATCCGCAAATCTTCAAACTGCCCGCCCTGGACAACACCAAACATTTGCTGGCGTATAGCATATGGCACGTGGCTAGTAGCAACAGCTTTCTTCGTCTGTAATCTACTACGTGCTACAAGCTTCTTGTACTGCCTCAACGACCGTTCTTCCCACCGGTGTGTCCGCTCCATTGATACTTTCGTATAAGTATAATCATGCAGCGGGCTGGTACATTCATCCAAAGCCACAATAAAATCTGACCCTAATTTTACCTGGGTTTCAACCGACTTCTCCGGCGGAAAGAAATGGACGGTTCCGTCAAGATGCGACTGAAACGTCGGGCCATCTTCTTCAATCTTACATAACTTCGTTCGCACCACCAGCTCTCGCGGGTCAACCGGTATCGCTTCTCCCAGGACTACATCTTGACTTGAAGTCGAGAAAAGTTTTCCCACCTGATGTTCGATGCCAAAGCCCAAGGAAAATACCTGATAGCCCCCGGAGTCCGTCAAAATCGGGCCATGCCAGTTCATAAATTGATGCAGCCCGCCAAGTTTGGCAATCGCATCCGCCCCCGGCCGAAGATACAAATGATAGGTATTAGCCAGGATCATGGCTACGCAATCTTCTCTCAGATCACGGGTATCCAGTGCTTTTACGCTCCCTTGGGTTGCCACCGGCAAAAACAGCGGCGTTTCGACCGTTCCATGCGGAGTTGTTAACTTCCCCGTTCTAGCCCGTTTCTCCGAGGCAGTAATTTCAAACTTAAACACCCTCGCATTATGCCATTGTAAGCTTCACTAGGCAATCTTCCTCCAATTGGTCCCATAACCGCTGATGTGCTGCCTTTCCCCAATTCTATCCGGGTTCTCCCATCCGGTTGTACGGACAACTTTAGCATCAAGACTAGCATACCGACCACATAGAAGAGCATTAACCAAATTACCCAACGAGCGTTCAACCCGAACAGTACTTGTAGAGTTTAACCCATCTACTGTAAAACTATTTTGAATAGCTCCCTCACGTGACACAATTATAAAGTTCGATCCCCTCTCAAATAGACCACTAACAAAAAACATATCTCACCCCATTCAGGACAGAAGATTCTCACTTTATAATCTCACCAGCTAGCTTTGTCAATAAATCACTGTCATCATCGCCAGCAACCCGATTTAATCTTTGGAAACCGCACGTGGTGCATTTATGAACCAGCGTATATTCTCCGCCACTTTTAGTCGTTACCCCAATTGGTTCCATCAATCCTCCACATGAACTAGCCCGGTCCCCCGGCACATCGCCGTCGACATGCTTGCTCCACAGACAAAACGGACAGTGATTCCGATAGGAGCCGCCATACACGATCGGGGTCACTTCATGACCACAGTGCTCACAAATAAATCCGTCGTTTCTGGCTATAAATTTTGGCACAAAACAATTGCTAATTTTTAATTTCTAATTAGTAATTGTGCGTTTGAGTTCTCCCAGCTTTTTCTCCCGTTCCTTAGTCAATTCATGAAGGTTGTCCTGATAATCAGAAATCAATCGGCTAATCATGTTGCCTTCCAGTGCCAACGGCAAACTGACATGATGCGCTCCCCGTTCATACAACTTCACCGCCTCGCGGGCATCGGAAGCAGTAATAATTACCGTTGCTTTCGACTGTATCTTCTCCAAGGCATCCAGCAATGCCAAATTATCATCCACATCACGCACTGTTGACACCACCAATTTGGCCTCTTTAAGATTTAATTTCTCCTGCACTTCCTGATCAGAGATATCACCAAAGACACAGGCAATATAACTGTTCTTAAGTTCCTCAATAACCTCGGGATTAAAGTCCAACACCACAAGATTTTCGCCAAAAATCTTGCGCAACCGCTCCAAAATAATTCGCCCACTGCGGTGGCAACCAATTAGTACCGCGTGATCGGCAAACATCTTCCCTTCTGGGATAAAATCCAGATTAATTGTGTGTTGCCGTTGAGCATGCTTCAAGGCCGGACGCAGCAGCTTATAAATACTGTTGCCGTGGGTGACCAACAGTGACGCCAGCATAAAGTTCACTACTACCGCCACCACAATTGGGGAAACAAACTGTGCCGGGAACAATCCGGCTTGACTGGCAGTAAAGAAAATAACCAAAGAAAATTCTGAAATTGATGACAGGAGTATAGCGGTACGAAAGGCTGTGTGCGCTCGGAAACGCAGCCAGGAAAAAAACAAAAAGAACACTACCGGTTTAATCACCAAAACATAAACAATCAAGCCAAGGATCAACCCGGGAGCCGCCGTGACCGACGTCAACGAAATGCTGGCGCCCAGATCAATGAAAAAAATCATAATAAAGAAGTCCCGCAGGGGTTTAATTTTGCCGGAAATCTGCACCCGGTAAACCGAC
>CAZQWX010000067.1:0-8253 GCA_964597255.1 uncultured Gammaproteobacteria bacterium
AATTTCCAATTTCCAATTTCGTCGAGATAACTGGCCCCTGGTGCCAACAAAGACTTTAGTCTTGGATCTAAAAAAAATAGTTTTGCCTAAAGACACCAGATATGAAATCAGAAAGGCAGAAGAAAATAAATTAATTATCAAAGAATCACCAGATATCGAACTTTTTTATAAACTTCTTCAGGAAACGATGAAAATTGGCCATTGGTTCGTGCCTATTAAAAAGGAAGTGACTAATCTTTGGAAAGCTTTCCAGCCAAAAAACTCCATTCTCTTATTAACTTACTCTCCTGTTAACCAAGTACCCGTCGCCGGTTGTCTCCTAATTTGGCATGGTGGCATAGCACATTATATGTATGCAGCCAATACCAAAAGAGGGCGAGAATTGGGCGGAGCTTATATCACCCTGTGGGAAGCAATCAAGTTTTGTCAGAAAAAAAAGTTAAAGTATTTAGACCTTGAAGGGATTTTTGATGAGCGTTATCCGTCGCAAACCAAAAACTGGCAAGGATTTACGAAATTTAAGTTAGGGTGGAGGGGAAAAACAGTGGAATATCCAGGAAGTTGGATAAAAAAACTAGTATCTATTTAGTTACTGCCACTCTTGGAGTGATCACAAACTTATTTAATGCAACCCAAACAATCTCTGCCGCAACGAAAGAGCCTATTGCTGGTAATAGACTTTTTGTCCTTTCATAGACTATTCCACTAATCGCTAGCCCTGGGGCAAAAATTATGCCAAGAACAGCTAGATTTGTTCCAAACTCGGAAGTCTTCATAAGATTTAGGAGGAATTATATCACTTTTTACCCGCACAGCATCTTAAACTCACAATTCTGGCAAAGAATGGAACCAGAACAGAGGAAGTCGGAGTGCTCAATTTCGGCGCGAATAGCAAGCAATTCTTTTTTTGCTGCTTCTAACTGTTCCTTGGTGCGAATGGTCGTGACTTGGCTGGCGGTGTCGAAATAGTAGAAAGACAACTTTACATCTTTAATATCCTTACCCAGAACTCCCGGGTCAGTGGCGGCCAGGGCATAGATGGTCATCTGTAAATCGGAGTCGATGTCTTTTTGGGTCGGAACATTAGCACCGGTTTTATAGTCAATGATTTCGATGGTACCATTACCCCGGTCATCCACCCGGTCGATTTTCCCGCCGATCTTTAAGTCATCAATTTTGAAGGTAAATGGCTGCTCTAGATTAATAGGATTAGCAGTTTTATGGATGGGAGAATGGAGATATTCTGTGAGAAATCTTTTGGCTTTGTCCTTGGTTTCGGATTCGTGTTTTTTACTTGAATAACCCAATGGCTCCCAGTTTTGGTCAAGCAGGTTTAGCAATTGTTTTTCTTCGTTTGGCGACCCGCCGTCGCCGAGGCTTTGGCGGGCACGGTAAAAATCCCGCAGAGCCAGATGGATGGAATTGCCCATGGCCAGAGGAGCCGTGGTCGGGGTAGGGATGCGAAGAATGTAGCGCAATTTATAGTGTAACGGACATTCCCGGAAGGCTTGAATTGCAGAGTAAGAGAGATAGTCCACCTTGGTGATAGCTGGAAGCTCTTGGTTGGTAGTTTCTTCGCCGGCATGTTTCCACTCAAAAAGCGGTAGTTGTTTTTCACTATCTTTTGTCTCAATTTTTTTATGTATTACCTGCTCTCCTAGTGCTTCAATGATAAATGGCGATAGTTTCCGCTCTCGTTTTCCTTCACCATAAAAATTCGCCGCGGAAAAAATCAATTGGTCTTTAGCCCGAGTCATGCCAACATAAAAAAGGCGACGTTCTTCTTCCAGATGAAAGTCACCTTTGGGCAGAACTTCCTTAATTAATTCCACTGGAATAGAGATTTGCTCTTTTCGCTCGCGAGTGGGAAATCGGCCTTCAACCAAGTTAACCAGAAAAACCACCGGAAACTCCAAGCCTTTGGCAGAATGGATCGTCAGAATATTAACCGCGTTGTTTTCACTCCAGTCGGTTTCCGCAGCCAAGGGACTTTCGCCCAACTCCCCCGCCAGGTCGAGATAGTCAACCACCGGGAAAATACCAGCGTCGGTGTTGGCAGACTCAAAGGCCTTTAACTTATCAAAAAACTTGGTGATGTTGAGAGCCCGCTTTTCATCAATGGCTGTTTTATAGTCCACCACTTGTTTAAGAAGCCCGCTATCTTCCAGGAAATAGAAAAGGATCTGACCGGCGGATTCTTTGGGAATTAATTCTTGATGGCGATGAACCATGTTTATAAAGTTAGTTAGTTTATCGCGGGTTGCGTCGTTGATACCGCCGACATCGGCAATTTTTTCCAGAGTTTCAAACAGTGAGAGGTTCAGTTTTTTGCCATAGTTGAGAATCCAGATTAGATCTCGTTGGGACAGATCAAAAATAGCCATGGAAAGAACCCGATAGAGACTGACAGAATCGGTGAAGTCATAGAGAACCTTGAGGTAGGCAATCAGATCTTTGACTTCGCTTTGGTGAAAAAGCTGGCCGGGACCAAGGAATTGGTATGGAATCCTGGCTCGTTCCAAGGCCCGAACAAACGGCTCGGAATGGTTGTTGGCCCGAACAAGAATGGCAAAATCACGGAGTTCATAGTTGGCAGTTTGGAGTTCAGAGATTTTTTTTATTACCTGTTCTGCTTCCTCTTCAATGCGGTCGGTATAAACAACTTCTATCTTCTTGCCTTTTGATGTATTTATAGCTATTAATTTTTTGTCGATCTTTTCGGCCACTTCCAGTCGGTCGGGGTTATTGTGCTGAATAAGATCGTAGGACCGATCAAGAATTTCCTGAGTAGAACGATAGTTGGTGGTCAAAGTGATCGTTTTAGCTTTAGGAAAATCATGACGAAATTGGAGAACGTTACTCACGGCCGCCCCTCGAAACCGATAGATGGACTGGTCGTCATCGGCAACGACAGTTATATTTGCTTGGTTGCCAGCAAGTATTTTAACGAGTTCATTCTGAACAAAGTTAGTGTCCTGGAATTCGTCAACCAAAATATATTTGAACTGCTTTTGGTATTGAGCCAGGATATTTTTACGAAGACGAAATAGTTTTAAAGCGTTCCCGATTAAGTCAGCAAAATCCATCACACCCTCGGAAATTTTTAGGTCCTCATAAGTTCTATAGGCATTGGCTAGTTCAAGATTTTTTTCTTTGTCTTCTTTCTGATCAGCGGCCTTGGCAAACTGGAGATAGTCTTCTGGGCTGACGTCTTCGTCTTTCAGGCGGGAAAAATGCTGAATCATGCCAGCAATGAATTTATAGGGATTGCCGCTGGGACGGAAATAGGACAGATTAAACTTCCAAAAATTTTGTTTCACCAAGAGATAGGTTTCGGCTTCGGTCAAGAGCCGATAATGGGGCGAGAGACCAATATGTAGCGCCTCCGAACGCAGAATGCGATCACAAAAAGAGTGGAAGGTCAGAATCCACATACCAAAGGTGCCGTAAGGCAGAGCTTGGTCAACGCGTTCCTCCATTTCTTGAGCGGCTTTTTCGGTAAAGGTCAGGGCCAAGATGTCCTCGGGTTTAGCCAGTTCTTGGCCGATTAGCCAGTTGATTCGCTCTGTGATAACGGTGGTTTTGCCGGTACCAGCGCCGGCGACAATTAAAAGTGGACCAGCCCCGTGGTGGACCGCCGAAAACTGATCGGGATTTAGTTCGTTTTTATCTCCTTTTTTGGCTTTGGCCATAGCCGCAGTATACAGCAGGGAGATTAGAGGGAAAAGAGAAATTTAATTCTGGCCAGTTCTAGTAAATCCTTAAGCCCTCCACTGATGGGTTTAAATTTGGTGTCGGGATCACTGGTCCAGTTGACTGGAAATTCAGCTAGTTTATAGTGATATTTTTTTGCAAGAAGAATAATTTCGATGTCAAACATAAATCCGGGTGTACGAAGTTTAGCAAAGAGCTTTTTAGCGACCGGGCGACGAAAAACTTTGAAACCACACTGGGTATCACTCACCGTGGCTGGAACACCAAGAACATAAATCGCTTTGCCAAAGACGAGCGAGCCAAGCTGACGATAAAATGGTTGAGATTTGACAACTCGACTGCGACTAAGAGCTCGGGATCCCAGAGCCAAATGACAACCAGATGACAGCAGTTCAAGACCGGCAAGCAGATGTTTGAAGGGCACGCAATAACCAGCGTCGGCAAAGAAAATAATTTTCCCTCGGGCGACGGCGATAGCTTTTTTCAGGGCCGCACCCTTACCGACTTTCTTCCCACCTGTAATTAGATATAGGTCAGTAAATTCTTTTTGCATCTTTTCTACAATTTGATTAGTTGGGTCAGTACGCCGATCAGTGGAAACAATCACTTCGGCGAATAATTTTTCCTGGTGAAAAAATTTGAATGCCTCGCAAATATCCTTTTCAATTTTTTTCTCCTCATGATAGGCAGGAATAATCAAGGAGATTTTTGGAGATTTGTTCGTCATGAGCTCTTTCTTACCACAACCGCAATGGATGTGCCAAGAGGGAAAGTGGTAAACCACTGAACAAAGTTTTCTAGTTTTTCGTATATATAGAGAAATTCATTGACTAGTCTTCCGGGGTTAGGAATGTCGGTAGAAATATGGGTAGTATTTTCCTGTCTATTTGCAACCCAGCCATAGAGACGCATAAAAATATAAAGAAGAAAGTCCACATTCTTGGTAGTCAAAACTTTTAATCTGGCCTGTCGGCATTTTTTCTCCAATTCCCCTGGCTGGTAGCGACGAAAATGATGCAGCCGAACATCTCGGGTCGACCAAAGAAGTTGATGAGCGGGAACAATTAAGATAGCCAGACCAGAAGGCTTGAGTGTCCTGGTAATTTCTTGCAGGGTGCGACTGTCATCCTTAATATGTTCAAGAACATCAATGAATGTAATTAGATCAAATGAGTTTTTGGAAAACGGAATTTCGTCTTTTTTAATTAACTTTGTACCTTTTAACCCCCGCTGGTGGCAATACTTAATGGCTTTTGGAGAAATGTCGATGCCATAAGGAGCCATATTCTGGTATCGAGCGGCAAATTCTTTGAGCAAGACGCCAGTCCCACACCCAAAATCGAGAAGTTGTGTTTTCTTAGACTTGGGCGGACGATATTTTTCCCAGAGTTGATAAATCAATTCCCGTCTGGCTCGGGCCCGCCATTCAGTTTGGTCAAACTGGTAACGAAGGTCATAGATATGTGACTGCATAGGTAAAGGGAGTATATAATGAATATGTGTTTGCTCGCAAAGGAAATGTCTTACTTCTAATTTTGGCTGTCTTGGCTCTGGTGGGTATAATTAGCGCTGGATATTTCCTCTGGCAGAGATACTCAGTAGCACAAAACACTCCGTTGACCTGGGATGAATGTATTAAACTCCCGAATGCCAAGACGCTCATGACCTATCCCGAACAGTGCGTAGCACCAGATGGAAGAAGGATTACACAGTCAATCAGCGACGCAGAAAAGAAAAACTTACAACCGCCAATTATTAATCCTAACTCGACTGGCTCTGTGGGGACGACAAATTGGAAGACATTGAAAAATTCTAATGGTTGGAAGATAGAATATCCAACTGACTGGTTGGTATATAGTCCAGGATATCCACCAGCAACCCCAAACCCAGAGACTGATGAAGGAGTTGTGATCCAAGGGCCAAACAATTGTTTCGAAAATGGCCAAAGATGCGGAACATTTGCACTCAGTTTGCGAGACCAAACAGATCAGGCGTCATTGCACAGCCCGGAACAATTCTTACTTAATGAATTGGCAGCTGGCAGTCATAGAAAACTTCTTGCACAGTCGGAAACTACTATTGGTGGTCTACCAGGCTATAGCATCACCTACAACCAAACCAACATGGAGTTCTTTCCCAATGGTGAAATATTTAGAGAAATTGCCGTTGGTAATGGTAACAAAATGCTTGTAATTAGTATCAATGAGGATTACAAAGATAGGACTGTAATTAAATCCATTGCCGACTGGAAATTAACGCCCCTGTTTGACCAGATTATCTCCACTTTGAAATTTACTGATCAATCGGCAACAACTCCACCGGTTTGCAATGATGAGAGGTTCGGATTTCCTATCGGAGAGGTCTATGAGTGCAGTGATTTTAACATCTTGATGCCGGGAGGATTGATCATGGACGCTCCAATAACAATCACTGATAAAAACTGGGTTGAGATTACCGAATGTGGGGGAATGCCAGGGCCAAACGGACCAAATTCTTGTCCTGAAAAATATGGGTCAGTGGATGGGTGTAAAAAAATAACTTGCCCAATCTAAAAATAAAACTAAGCCTGGTCCCTCGTTGGAAATCTTTTTTCTTTTTCCTTCTCCCCACTCCCAATACCCTGCACATTTTCGACTTTTGATGACAGGTTGGCAAAAGAAGTGGCAACACGAGTCATCATGGAATAGGAATTGGTGATGTGGGACTGAAGGGTTACGAGAAGTTCACCAAATTTGGTGGTTTCGGTGTGAATGGCCCGCAGAGCTTGTTGGATGGTTTTGATTTCGGCAGCAATTTTCTGGCCTTCAAATGACAGCAGCACTGAGCGAAGGAAGGCATAGAAAGTGGAGGGAGAAACCGGCATAACGCGCTGTTTGTAGGCATAATCCATTAGATCCTGATCGGAATTGACGATTTCGTAATAGACCGCTTCGGAGGGAACATACATCAGGGCAAAATCAACGGTGCCCTCGTCGGTGAGAATATATTTGCTGGAGATTTCATCTACTCGATCTTTAACATCTCGGATGAAATCCTTCTTAAATTGATTGCGCAGATTGTCGTTGTCTGCCGTCATCATCCTTTTAAAGTTTTCCATAGTAAACTTGGAGTCGATGGGGATGATGCCGGAGGTGGTCTTGATGGCCGCGTCGACTTTGACACCGGAACGAAAAGCATATTGCAGCGAAAAACTTTGCTTAGGCAAACTTTGGGCCAAGAGTTGATTGAGAACTTGTTCGCCCAGGCCACCACGCAGTTTGGGTGAAGCCAGAAATTCCTGGAGGTCTTTCATGGATTTGCCAATCTCGCTCATTTCGCCAATGGTGCGCTGAGCTTCAACAATCCGCTGGGTTTGATAGTCCAAACGTTTGTCCATCGACTTGAGCCATTCGACCAAAGTGGAGTCCTCTTTTTTGGGTTTGAGAACATAAATGATGACGGCAGTGGCAACGGCAAGTGCTAGAATAATGACCAGAAGACTAGCGTCCATAGCTTCATCATAATAGCATGCTGAACAAATTCTTGCGGCGAATCCAAAAATATATTCTGCTGATCAAAATTGTGACGTTAATCCTATCGATGACGGCCTTGGGGTTGCTTATTTTCCAAACGCCTCCAACAATTTTGACGATTACTATTTTTGGACTGTTAATCTTTTTGGTCCTAGCGTTGTTAACAAGCTTTATTCTATCGATGGGCAAAGCATTACTCTTGGCATTAACAATTGCTTTTTTGCTCTTTTTGAAAGCGGTTGATCTGCTGACACCTGTTAACTTGGTCCTATTTGCAGCCTTTTTGGTGTTGTTAGTGTTGTACTTTAGACCAGCACAACAGCATCGCCGACCGGAAGGGCTGGACAAACAACCAGGGGTTGATATAAAATGACTGCAATGAGCACAGAGTCCCCAATGATGATGGAGTTGATTTCCGTCTAACCCGGAGGGGATGGTTGTGAGAAAATTATCCCGCCGGAGCGGGATTTTTTGTACTTGGAAGTCACAAAACTATGAACAAATTCTACATCACAACCGCTATCGACTATACGAATGATGTCATTCACATCGGCCATGCCTATCAAAAAATTCTGGCCGATGCGTTGGCACGCTATCACCGGCTGCTGGGTGACACTACTCACTTCTTGACTGGGACCGATGAATATGGCCAAAAAAATGAAAAGAGCGCCAAGACCCGAGGAATTGAGCCACAAAAGTTTGTCGATGAGATTTCGGCCAAGGATAAGGAGCAATGGAAAAACCTGAATATTTCTTATGACCGATTCATTCGCACCACCGATAAAGACCATGTAAAATTTGCCCAAGAGTTTTATCTCAAAGCTAAGGCGGCCGGCAATATTTATCTTAATAAATATGAGGGACTGTATTGCGAGGGCTGCGAGGCATATTATGAGGAGAAGGATCTAGTCGATGGCAAATGCCCGTTCCACCCGTCGAAAGAGATTCAACATCTGTCGGAAGAAAACTATTTCTTTAGATTGTCGAAATACCAAGATTGGCTGGAAAAATATATTGGCGATCATCC
>CAZQWX010000068.1:0-3196 GCA_964597255.1 uncultured Gammaproteobacteria bacterium
ATATTATACCTGACTGGCATTGACTTGGGAAATTTTAGCCCCTAAGTTGTTAAGCCTCTCTACCAAATCTTCATAACCCCGACCGATCTGATCCTGGGGATCAATAATGGTAGTAGTCCCGCTGGCCACCATGCCTGCCAAAATGATTGTTGCACCTCGACGGATATCATTAATTGTAAGTTCGGTGCCGACCAGTTTAGTCGGACCGGACACAATCACAGCGTGGAAGTTTTCTGGTTTATCATCCGCAAGGTTGAAATTGTAGATACTTTCTGGGTCAGAAACCGTCGGATTAGTAAAACTGAATTTGCCGCCCATGTTGGTCAGGTCAGTAATGTGGGAGAATCGGCTTTCGTACACTGTCTCGTGGATTAACGAATCACCTCGGGCTTGGGTCATCAACGCACTCCAGAGCGGTTGCCAGTCTGTCATAAATCCCGGATAGAACGTGGCGGTAACATCAGTGGCCACAAGTTCCCGCTCCCACCAGAATCTAATGCCGTCAGCATCCTTTTCCCACCGACCACCAACTTCATTCAGTTTTTCCAAAAAGGCAGTCAAAACCAGGGGATCAGCCCCCAGGACTTTGATATCACCCCGGGTCCCCAGGGCCATGCACGCCAAAGTAGCTGCTTCCAGCCGGTCCTTCATAACCGTATGCCGGACACTATGAAGTTTGTCTACTCCTAACACTCTAATAGTTCGGCCAGACAGCCGCATAATTTTGGCACCCATGGCATTGAGCAGGGTAATCAGATCGTCAACTTCTGGCTCGGCAGCAGCATTATCCAAAATGGTCTCACCGCGGGCTGTGACAGCACACATGAGCAGAGTCTCTGTGCCTGTGTGGGTGTTTTTTCGAAAACGGTAGGTTGTGCCAACCAAACCATCCGGCGCTTGAACTAAAAACTCACCATCCGTAAAGGCCACCTTTGCTCCCAAAGCTTCCAAACCTTCCAAGTGGCGATCAATAGGTCGAGTGCCAATTTTATCTCCACCAGGAACAGCCAGACGAGCTTTACCAAAACGCTTCAAAAGTGGCCCAACATACATGGTAGTGGACCGCGATAATTTACCTATCTCGGGAGAAATTTCTGACCGTTTCAGCTTGCGGGGATCAACAATGAGACTATGCCTATCTTCTCCTTGACTTACTTTACCACCCAAATCAGTAATTACCTTTTTGGCAAAATCTATTTCTGAGATCAGACCCAGGCCGCAAATGGTGCTGGGACTATCGCCCAGCAGGGCTGCAATCATCGCTTTAAAACCGGCATTTTTTGCTCCTGCCAAGGCCACTTGGCCTCGCAGCGGCGTCCCACCGTGGATAATGTACTTTGCCATACGTGAGTATTATATAATGGCTTTGTGGCACAAATCCAACATGATGTCAGTTTAAGAAGCCTCAACACCTTCATGGTCGAGGCAAAAACGAAATTTTTTGCCAAGGTGACCTCGGCTGAAAACGCCAACGACCTGTTAGATAATCTGCCCGAAGATATAACTAATGTTTTCATACTTGGCCAGGGCGCGAATATTCTGTTCACCAAGGACTTCCCGGGACTAATTGTCAAAAACGAGATTTTGGGGAAAAAAGTGGTTAGTGAAGATGACGATGGGGTGGTCTTGGAAGTAGCGGCGGGGGAAAGTTGGATCGATCTGGTTGTTTGGGCAGCCGAAAACGGTTGGTCGGGAATTGAAAACCTGGCTTATATTCCCGGAACTGTCGGCGCCGCCCCAGTCCAAAATCTGGCCGCATATGGGCAGAATTTCGGGGAATCGGTGGTGTCAGTGACTGGGATTAATATTTCCGATCGACAATTGCAGACCTTAACTGCCAAAGAGTGCCAGCTGTACTATCGAGATAGTATCTTTAAGCATGATTTGAAAGACAAATTCTTTATAACTAAGGTCACTGTCAAACTATCAAGGTTTCCTAAAGGTGATGTTTCCTATTACAACGCTCATACCGAGGTAAATAATACTAGAATTTCACTTTTGGAGACACTGAAAAAAATTGGACCACCGCCTTACGGCCCAAAAGAGATTGTCAAAGCGGTTACTAGTATCCGCCAAACCAAATTGCCAGATTGGCATAAACTGGGAACAGCAGGATCATTTTTCGCTAATCCATTTGTTTCTAAGGGGAAATTTGAACAACTTTCTAGGGAAATTACCAACCTCCAAGCTTACCCCATAAATGCAATGCTTTACCCAAATCCAGACGACCCGGTTTTTAAAAAAGTTGACCAGGTAAAAATCCCTGCCGCACGACTTCTTGACGAATTAGGCTGGCGAGGCAAGAGAATTAGAAATGTAGGTACGTTTGAAAAACATGCTCTGGTGGTAGTCAACTATGGCGGGGCCACTGGCCAAGAAATCCTAGATTTTACTCGGCAGATGCAAGCCGACATCAAATCACACTTTGATATTGATCTGGAACCAGAGGTAAATATTACCTAACTTCATGGCTAAACTGATTATCTCCGGGCCAGCTAAACTTTCCGGCAGTGTCAAAATTCAGGGAGCAAAAAATGCTGCTATGAAATATATGCTTTTCCCCCTTTTAACCCCGGGGAAATTTAAACTGCATAATGTTCCAAATATTGGCAGCATTAAAAATCTGACCAAGATAACCGAATTGCAAGGCGGAATGATTAATTGGCTTGATACTAATAATTTAGAAATTGATACAACTGAGGTAACAAAATCAACCATCATCCCGAGCGATTTGTTTTACTACACCAGTGGTGCAATTTTCGTTATCCCAATTCTGGCTAGCAAGTTTGGTCAGTGCACCGTAGAAACAGTCCATCAGAGATACGATACGGGCGGAGACCCAATCGGAACCAGAACCATGGCCGCAGTTATCGGTAATTACACTGGCTGTGGTATTGCCCATCAAGAAAGCGGATCCCAGACAACATTTAAGTTTGTCTCCAAAAAGCCCTTTAATTTTAGTGTACCCAACAGAAGCTTTGGTGCTTCGGTGATCGCCACACTGGCCGCACTATTTAAAGACGGGACTAGTACTATTAACCATCCGGCCGTAGCGACAGAATTTTTAGACAATATTAAATTTTTGAGAACCTGTGGGGCTGAAATACAAATGACAAACGATAAGGTTTTGGTTAAAGGAGGAAAGAGCTTAAAACCAATTGAATATGTTGTCCCCAGTGATAAGAACGATCTAGTC
>CAZQWX010000069.1:0-11147 GCA_964597255.1 uncultured Gammaproteobacteria bacterium
GTAAACCCAGAGATGTTTTGGTGCGTAATGCTGATGAGTATTTTGCCAGTCGTAACAGGACTGCCGCCCAATCTGCCAGCGAAACTCCAGTCCAGTAGAATTTAACTGCTTTAATTACAAGAAAGTATGACGACCGTAGGTGAAATTTTACGCAAGCGGCGCGAAGAAAAAAAGTTGACTATCGCTCAGGTTGAGGCCACCACTAAAATCCGAGGGAAGTTTGTTGATGCCTTGGAGAAGAATGACTTCAACAAATTGCCGCCAGGGACGTTCACTAAGGGGTTTATCAAAAACTACGCGGCTTTTCTGGGCCTGCCGCAAAATGAGATGTTGGCGTTCTATCGGCGCCAAGTGAACGAGGAAAAAACGCTAGTTCTGCCCCATGGCAAGACTGAGGCCCTGATGAACAACTTCGCGCTGACACCACAGAAATTTATGGCCGGAGCCGTGGTAGCCTTGTTGTTGGCTTTCTTTGCCTATTTGATCTTCTCATATTTCCAGTTCGCCGGCTCGCCGGTTCTGATAGTCAGCGCGCCTGGGAACAATATCGTCACCACGTCAGAAATGGTAGATGTTGACGGAAAGACTGATCCAGACGCGACGATTACCATCAACAATCAGCCAGTAACGGTCAATGAAAATGGCAGCTTTACTGCCAAAATTGATCTACAACCAGGATTAAATAGCCTAAATATCGTCGCCAGTAACAAATACAAACGGACTACCACTGTTGTCCGTAATCTCAGACTGGAACAGTAATATACAGTTGCTTTTTGGCGACGGTTTCCGGCATAATGGTTAGGAGGAGAGAATCCTTTTTTGTATGATTGACGCGACACAGCTGCTCTTGGCGTTTGTCATTTTAATCTTGACGGTAATGTTGTGTGTCCTGGGGGTCCAGGTCTATTTCATTCTTCGAGAATTCCGCACGACTTTGGCTAAGGCAAATAAGGTTCTGGATGATACTGGCGTGATATCTGAATCCGTAAGCAAGCCGGTGAGCATGGTCTCCACGATGCTCATGGGGGTTAGAGGCGGAACAGCTTTAATGCGGGCATTGACAAAAGAACATGAGAGTAAGAAAGTGGAAGGGAAAGAAGGCTGATATGTGTGACCACCATGACAACAACGGAACATTGATAACTGGCCTGGCACTTGGAGCTGCAATTGGCGCCGGATTGACGTTCCTGTTTGGAACTGATAAGGGTAAGGAAATCCGCAATCGAGTCCGAGACCAATATCCGGAGTTTTTTGACCGGTTAGATGACGTTCTCGGCAACATTGAAGAGGGTTATGAAGACGTGGTCGGCGAGGTTAAGAAGGTGGAAAAAGAGGTTGCGGAGATGAAAACAGATGCCAAGGAAAATGTTCAGGAAAAGGTCGCCGATTTGGGTAGAGCAGTGGAAAAATTAGGCCAACAATTGGAAAAAGCACCCCATTCGAAACCCCATCTGTTTAAGGGTGTGAAGAGACACTAGGTCTTTTCCTAATTAAGAACTCGTACAGGGGACCGACTCCAGCACCAAAGGCAAAGCCGAATAGTACCTCCCCAAGTGGCACTCGTCCTATTGATAGCCCATAGACAGCACCTAAATTCCACCAATAATAACTTTGTGGCGCAAGAACCTGCCAGAAAGAAAAGGCCAGGAAATAAAATATGCCAAAAATAAGGGCTGAAACAACGATATGGGGGAAAAAACCTTTTTGATATAACGAAATTGAGCCACAAACTGCAAGCAAACAGAAAATGATCAAAAAGATAATGTTGAGGCCGGAAACGACGTAGGCAATCAGGGCAACCATAAAGCCGGGAAGTAGTAATAATGTCTTATCTAGATGTAACTTTATTCTCTTGCTGCTGGCAAGCCTGCCACCGATTAGTTCGTAGATCACGGAGGCAATGCCTGCCAGAAAGAAAGTAAAGATGAAAGCCTCAACGCCAACGGGAATATTACCAAGTGTTTGAGGTGTCCAATAGGATGGAGTGGTGAAATAATCAACAGCAACCAGTGGACAAACGATCAGGCCGGTAAGAAGCATTACGGAGCGCAGTCTGGGAAGTAGGGCGAAGACGACAAGCCAGATAATTCCAATCCCGAAGGCAGCGGTGAGATACGGTGTGAGTATCATATATCAATATTACAACAAATGCCGGGTAATGATGGTATAATTTACGCACAAATGACACACCTAGAGTTGCGACAGAAATTCTTTGATTTCTGGAAACAGATACCACGCAATCATGTGCAGATCCCAAGTTCTCCGTTGGTGCCGGAAAACGACCCCACTACTCTGTTCACTGGCTCAGGGATGCAGCCAATGATGCCCTATCTTCTGGGAGCTGAACATCCGCTGGGAACCAGGCTGGTGGATATCCAGAAGTGTTTTCGGGGTCAGGATATTGATGAAGTTGGTGACAATCGGCATGACAGTTTTTTTGAAATGATGGGTAACTGGTCCCTTGGGGACTATTTTAAAAAAGAACAGGTTAGTTGGTATTTTGAGTTTCTTACTAAAGTTCTTGGCTTGCCAAAGGAAAGGTTATATGTTTCTGTTTTTGGCGGAGATAGTCAGTTTAACAAGGATGTCGAGACCATAGAGATTTGGAAATCACTTGGGGTCGCGGATGATCATATTCGACCCTATGGTGCCAAGAAAAACTGGTGGAGTCGGTCTGGGACGCCAGAGGAAATGCCAATTGGCGAGCCCGGCGGTCCCGACAGCGAGGTATTTTTCGATTTTGATCCAGATGGCAAGAGAAAGATACATGAACAATCACAATTCTCTAAACAAGAGTGTCATCCGAACTGTGATTGTGGACGGTTTTTTGAGATTGGAAATAATGTCTTTATGACATACCTAAAAACTACTGATGGTTTTGTTCCACTAAAGAAGAAAAATATCGATTTTGGTGGGGGTGTAGAACGAACTTTGGCAGCGATAAATGATGACCCAGATATTTTTAAATCGGATTTATATTTACCGATTATTAAGATTGTCGAAAATTACTCTGGAAAAAAATTTGAAGAACAAAGTAGAAATTTTCGTATTATCGCTGACCATCTTAAAGCTGCGGTTTTCTTGATTGATGCTGGGGTTACTCCATCAAATAAAGATAGAGGTTATATTTTGCGTCGCCTGATCCGTCGGGTAACTAGATTTGGTAGAGGATTAGGAATTGAGCAAAATTTGGGAATCCAAGCATGTGAGACGGTTATAGAAATTTACCAAGACCCCTACCCTTCCTTGGCCATAAACCGAAAAACAATACAGCAAGTCATTTCCGAGGAGGAAAACAAGTTCAGGAAAACTGTTGATAATGGACTGCGAGAATTTGAAAGAATTTCGACTAAAGGAATTGTCTCTGCATCAGACGCATTTTATCTCTATGAATCATTTGGGTTCCCATTTGAACTAACTGAAGAAGAGGCGAAAAATAAAAATCTTGATGTTCCGAGCAAAGAAGAATTCAACCTGGAAGTCAAAAAACACCAAGATCTTTCCAGAACGGCAGCCGCTGGTATGTTTAAAGGAGGACTGGCCGATCACTCGGAACAGGTGACGAAATACCATACGGCGACACATTTGCTCCAGGCAGCATTGCGGCAGGTTTTAGGAACACATGTTCATCAGGAGGGATCGAATCTTACCGGAGAAAGGCTGCGGTTTGATTTTTCCCAACCTCAGAAATTAACTCCAGATGAGATTAAAAAAGTCGCAGATATCGTTAATGAACAAATTGCTGCCGATCTACAAAGAAAAGTAGAAACGATGACCTATGACGAGGCAGTAAAAAGTGGGGCAATGGCATTTTTCAAAGAACGATATCCAGAAAAAGTAACGGTGTATAGTTTCGGCAGTTTCAGTAAGGAGATTTGCGGCGGACCGCATGTGGAACACACAGGAATTCTTGGAAGGTTTAAAATAATAAAGGAGGAAGCAGTTTCGGCAGGCGTGCGCAGGATTTATGCTGTGCTAGGATAGTAAAGTATGGCAATCAGAACTTTTTCTAATAGAACAGCAGTTAAGCAGCCGCAACAGTTTAAGGTGCGGGAAAGTTTGGCTCAATGGTCGCAGCCGGCTATTGCTGATCATTTTTTTGTTTTGTTCATTCTCCTATGGTTGATACCGGTTATTTTAGGCATGGTTGTAGTGGCAATAAATTATTCCTCTCTCCCCAACCAAATTCCGCTGTTTTATAGCCGGGTATGGGGTGAAACTCAATTAGCGGGGAAGATTTTTTTGTTTCTGCCAATTGGCGGTACATTATTGTTAGGCTTGTTTAATCTGGGGTTGGCTACCAGCTTTCACACCAAGGACAAAATCTTTTCCTATCTTTTGGCAGGAACTGCCAGTTTGGTTTCAGCATTGAGTTTTCTGGCAGTGGTGAATATCACCAGGTTAATGTTGTAACATGCCATTTTCACTGTTTATCAACATTGGACTTCTACCCTTTTTAACCGCAACATTATTGTCTTTCATCGCTGTCCCGGCGGTGATTCAAATTGCTAAATATTTTGGTCTGGTTGACGATCCGGCAAAAAGACCACATCCGGCGCACACAGAAACGAGAATTATTCCCCGAGCCGGAGGGTTGGCAATTTTTTTTGGTTTGACTTTGACCATTGTAGCCTTCATACCTTTTACCAAGGGAATTGTGGGAATTCTCTTGGGGGCGGGACTCCTGGTGGGTATAGGACTAATTGATGACTATCACGATGTGCATCCGTATGTACGTTTTGGGGTGAATATTTTGGCAGCTTTGCTGGCAGTGGCCGGAGGAGCAGGTATCGGCTTTATTACCAATCCCCTAACTGGCGGCATTATTCATTTTGATGCCATTCGCTGGACATTTGAGTTTCTGGGAACACACAGTGTCTTGCCTATCGCCGATCTCTTGGCAGTCATCTGGTTAGTATGGATGATGAATATTGTTGGCTGGAGCACTGGAGTCGACGGCCAGATGCCCGGTTTTGTCGCTATCGCAGCGATTGTCATTGGAATATTATCTTTTAGTCAAATTAGTATTGACAATTTTCCGGCCTGGGTAGGAACGGCGTTGGCATTTATTACTGCAGGGACTTATCTTGGGTTTTTGCCGTGGAACTTTTATCCACAGAAGATCATGCCGGGTTATGGCGGAAAAGCAATGGCAGGATTTTTACTTGGAACTCTGGCGATACTTTCAGTAGCTAAGCTGGGTACGGCGATTTTGGTCTTGGGAGTGCCATTAATTGATGCCGTTTATGTTGTTATCACCAGACTGTTTGCACACCACAATCCGATTTGGGCAAGTCGGAATCATCTACACCATCGGCTCCTGGATGTTGGCTGGAGTAAGCCACGAATTGCCTTGTTTTACTGGGGGGTGTCTGGTATATTGGGGGCAGTAGCCCTGACCGTGACCGCCAGACAAAAGTTTTTTGCAGCGGCCCTGGTGGCAGTCTTGGTTTTAATGCTGATTCTATGGTTAAAACTTTATACTACCTTCTTCGCGAAGCCAGACCGCGACAATGGATAAAGAACCTGGGCGTTTTTGCCTCGATCTTCTTCACGGGAAAATTGTTTGACGTCAATCTCCTAATGGTCAGTTTCTGGGCGTTTATCTCTTTTTGTGCGGCTTCAGCGAGTATTTATTTTTTTAATGACTTAACAGATATTGAAAAAGATAAATTACACCCATTTAAGAGAAATAGGCCAATTGCAAGTGGTTTGATTTCCAAAAGACTAGCAGTAATAAGTTTGATTGTTCTTATCGCCGTTTCGCTATATATCGCTTGGCAATTGTCAGTGACCTTCCTGTTAGTGGTGCTGGCATTTTATATTATGCATCTGACTTATTCGTTGTACCTTAAGAATGTTATCCTTTTGGATATCATGACCATCGCCGCAGGATTTATTCTGCGCGTGTTTGGTGGCGAAATTGCCACCGGGTATCATTTAAATATCTGGTTATTTTTGACAGTAGTTTCCGGAGCTCTGTTTATCGCCATTGGTAAACGGCGGTCAGAGCTGACCTTGCTCTCTGGCTGGGAGGGTAGTATTCCCGCCAAAACCAGGGCTACATTATCGCATTACAGCGAGAAAATGTTGGATGTGTATATTTCGATGTTCGCCAATTCTACATGGATTACGTACGCTTTTTACACTTTTCTCCAAGCCCCACCAGTATTACGCCGTACAGTTTCCGATTTTGTCTCGACCAACGATTTGGTTTTGCTTCAAGACAGAAAAATCTTAATGGTGACTATTCCATTTGTGATTTATGGCATTATGCGTTATCTACAGTTGATTTATGAAAAGAACGAAGGCGAGTCTCCGGAGAAGGTGCTACTTACTGATAAACCATTGATTATTGCCAGTGCTATTCTGGGAGTTTTGGTCTTTGGCATAATTTATATTCTGGGAAAATTCTAGCTCACTTCACCACATCCACATATTGATCGCTCACCCAGCCGGAGAGATTGGCTAATTTTATCTCTACCCAACCGGACTCTTGACCGACCAATGGATATTTCTCCCCGGGATTAACCCGAGCTGCCTCAGTAGCAGTAAGGTCAGGGTCGGTTCTGACCCGGAGAAACCCCGTAGGTGTGGTTTTGATGACCACATACGGCTTGGCAACGACTTGGCCACTGGGACTGGCACCAATCAAGACTGATGTGGGCAGTTGGCTGGAATTGGAAGCAGTTGGTTGTTGACCAAACGGCAGTTTAGCAAGTTTGACCACAGCGTCTAAACGATAGCCACCAATAATTTGACCACGGATTACTTGATCACTGTAGCCGTCCATGGAAATGACAATTTCATGATCGCCAGCAGTAATGTTATGGATTACAGTCGGAGCTTTACCGGAATCCAGACCATCAATAGAAATCCCAGCCCCATCTGGGGTAGAAACCAAAGCTAGTTCGGCAGAATCAGGCGAAGCCAATTTTTCCAAAGTGAGAATTTGACCACCGGAAAAATCATCACTAGAAGCCAAATCTTGACTGAGATAAGTCAATGCCCCACTGGTAATTTTTGCCTGGCCCTGCCAGGACTGATAGGAACTGTCGTTCCCGCTGGCTGGTTGCAGTTTAAGCCGATACTCTCCTGGGCCTATTTTATCGTTGAAATATGGGGTTGTACCCACATTTTTGTCGTTAACAAAAACGATTGTTTGGGGAAAAGAATCGATCCGTAAAGCCCCAACAGTTGGCGTTTGTCGGTCGATAACCAAAACCTTTACGCCAATAATCAAGGCACCTGCGACGATTAATGTCAGGATGGTCAGAAGAATCCCCTTGTGGCCCATATAATCAATTATTAGTGGTCTTTATTTGGCTGTCTCAGACACTCTGAGTTCTCGAATAACCGTAATTTTAATCTGGCCCGGAAACTCTTTAATTTCCGCTTCCACCCGTTCCCGAATCTTTTGAGCCAGGATTACGGCTTCATTATCAGTCATTTTTTCCGGATCAACCAGAACCCGAACTTCCCGACCAGCTTGGAATACCCAGGCTTCAGAGACACCAGGGAAGCTTTTACAAATGTCTTCCAACTGGCGCATGCGGGCCAAGTATTTTTCCAGATCTTCGTATCTGGCTCCCGGGCGACTGCCGGAAATAGCATCGGCCAGATAGACAATCATCGACTCGACAGCCGAAAATGGCTTGTCTTCGTGGTGTTCTTCGACACAAGCGACTACTCTCTCGGGAATGCCCATCTTACGCAGATATTGAGCTCCTAAAGTCACATGGGAGCCTTCTTCGGAATCGATGACCTTGCCAATGTCATGCAGCAGACAACCAAGTCGGACAATATTGACATCGGCGCCGACTTCCTGAGCGATGGCAATGCCAATCTTGGTTTCTTCCAGAGTATGGACAATCATGTTTTGGCCATATGAAAAGCGGTATTTGAATCGGCCTAAGAGGTCAACAATCGGAACTGGTAAATTGTAAACCCCAACGGCATGACAAAGCTTCTCGCCTTCATCATGCATGATGCGATCAATTTCTCGCTTGACCTGAGCGACTACCTCTTCGATTCGGGCTGGTTGAATCCGGGTATCACGAATCAGTCTTTCCAGAGCCACCCGGCCAATCTCGCGTCGAACAGAATCAAAACTGGACAGCCGGATAACGCCTTCCTCATCCAATTCCACATCAACACCCGTAGCTTGTTCAAAGGAACGAATATTACGGCCTTCTTTGCCGATAATCCGGCCTTTTACTTCCTCATTGGGGACGGTCACCATAGAAACAGTGTATTCCGCCGTCAAATCAGTCGCGCCATGGAGCATTTCCGAAACCAGAATCTCCCGAGCTTTGACAGTGGCTTCTTCCTTGGCCTCATCAAGAATGCCCTTGGCAATACGTCCAGCTTCATTACGGGATTTTTCCTCCACAGCCGCCAGAATCTTCTCCTTGGCCTCTTCGACGGATAGTCCGGCAATCTTTTGAAGTTTGGCCAATTGTTCGGCCTTATCTTTTTCCAGTTCTTCGCTTAGCTTTGCCAGTCCCAGTTCCTTCTGTTCAACAACTTTAAGTCGGGAGTCAAGACTTTCTTCTTTTTGACCTAGTCTTCTCTCGAGTTCGACCAATTCACCTCGAACTTTTCGGGCTTCTTCTTCGGCAGCAGCTTTAATCTTGATGGCTTCTTCTTTGGCGGCAAAAACAATCTCGCGGGCTTGAGTTTGAGCTTCGAAGGCGACGCGTTGGGCATTTTGGTCAGAAATCTGAGGCGAGGCAGTAGCTTTTGGCGCTGGTTTTTGATCCACAGCTTTCCGGGGTACTTTTGACTTCTTAGCTAGAGACCCGCCAAGGCGAGAAAAAAATGACATATAAAAAGTTTGTCTGCAAAGAGGAAAGAATAAACTCCGGCAAAGTTATTGGCCGGGTCCCAGGAGCTGTTTTGCAAAAGCAACAATCTTGTCCCAGAATTCTTTGATCATTTTTGCAGAATCTGAACTTAAAATTAATATCTATGAGCTAGTAATCCTAGCTGTCATTAGTATAGTCCTTTTTGACAATACTGTCCACTGTTTCCTTGATCGTATCCCAGTCAAAACCCCGGGAAGCCAGGAATCTGGCCATTTTGTCTCGTTCTTGGGGCCCATGGTATCTTGCAATGGCTTTGTGGGCCATGGCGGTTTCGCTAATTTCGCTTGAGATTTTAGTAGTTATGCCCTTGCGACGTAATTCTATTTCAATAGCTCTTTTGCCTTTAGGCCGGAATGTTTGCCGCTGTTCAGTGTACCACTGAGTAAAGGCGGCATCGTCGATCTGACCAATTTTCTTAAGTTTATCAAGTACTGCGATAATCAGTGACTCATCCTTAGTTTTTTTTGATAGCTTTTGTTTTATTTCCCATTCGCTCCGGGGCCGGAAACTGAGAAAATTAAGGGCGGCATTAAATAACTTCCCAAATTCGCTTTCATTAATTATCTTGGCCAGGTGTTCGGAACTCAGCTCTTGACCAGTGTATAGGCTCAGTTTGACAACATCGTTAACGTCCAGCCCGACAGCGAATTTCTCATCAACATAAATGTTGACCCGGCTGGGATATTTTTTTTGATATGCAAGTTTGGTAATTTTCATTGCACTGACAGATAGATTAAATACTCGGTATTACCACTGCCACCTAATATTGGCGATTGAGTTTTGGCCAGCAGTTTATAGCCTTCGAGATTTACTGAGTCTACAATTCCATCAAGTAGTTCACTCGGAATGACACCATGATGTTTTAAGGCAACATCCTGGCGTTCGTATTGCGGTTTTACCAAAGCAATTACTTTCCCGCCTGGTTTCATGAAATTCTTTACAGCTGGGAGTATCTTTGTCAATGATGTAAAGGTAACATCGATAGTCACCAAATCAACTTGTTCTGGTAAAGTTTCCAGAAAGAGAATATTTTGGCGCTCGATGACCACTACCCTGGGATCTTTGCGCAGTTTCCAAGCTAGTTCACCGTATGCTGTGTCGACAGAATATACTTTTGCGGCCCCATGTTGGAGAAGACAATCAACGAATCCTCCGGTGGAGCTGCCAACATCCAGCACTGTCATACCAGTAACATCGACAGCAAAGATTTCTAGTCCATGTTCGAGTTTTATACCGCCACGAGATACAAATTGACTATTCATCTTTTAGTGGAAACTCTTCTAGTATACTTGTGCATGTTCCATTAGGGCCAGACTCCGCTATTGCAATTTTCGTCACTGTTCCACTTGAAAAAGCAGAAGATTTATTTAAATCACTAGTTATTTTCTTAGCCCCTTCCACGTTGCTATATCTGCAGAGACTTAAGTGCGGCTCATATTCATCAAATACATATTCATTACCAAAGGTTTTAATATATTCAAGTTGTCGAGGAGTAAACTTGTTGGCAGCAATTTCTGATGTATATTTCTCTCGCAGGTGACCCTCGCGTAATGGGCTAAGACTCTTAACTATAGCTTCGTTAATAGATAATAGCTTAGCTTCTCTTTTAAAGCCAATACCAACATAACCCCATCCAGTATAGAAGGTGCCATAGTCTAAGCTGGCATTGGAAAGTTGCTGGCTGATATTTCTGATTGTTTCATACACAGCTTTAATATTTTTCTCTGGGTAGCTAGCCATATACACGGTCAGGTGGGGAAGATACTTAACACCATCAATATGAAATAGTTGGTTATCTCTAGTCAAGGTTTCAGCTAGAGAAATTGCATCCTGTTGTAGCTTTTCGTCCGGAAGTAATACTACTCTTAGATCAGTAAATTTTTCCATGAGGCAATTATCCCACAAATGTGGAGCAATTCAGAAGTGACTTACTAGCTGTCTTTTTCCTCTTCGCCCATAACAACTTTTTCCGCGACGGCTCCGGATTTTACTTTCTTCATAATTTCCTCTTCGATTTGTTTGGCCACTTTTTTGTCTTCTTCAAGATACATCTTGGCAGCTTCCCGACCTTGACCCAGCATGGTGTCTTTATATTTCAGGAAAGCCCCGGACTTAGAAATGACCCCAAGTTCAACACCAACATCAATCAGGCCATCTTCATAGGAAACACCGCTGGCGCCATAGATGTTAAACTCGGCCAGGCGGAATGGTGGGGCAACTTTATTCTTAACTACCTTGGCCCGATGGCGACCGCCAATGACGGTATCCCCTTCTTTGAGT
>CAZQWX010000070.1:0-10454 GCA_964597255.1 uncultured Gammaproteobacteria bacterium
CAATAAAACTTGGGGTTTTCTCGCTGTGGAACGGACATAGACCTTTGAAGTTTGCCCCGGTTTTCTTGAGGGCTACATACTCTGAAATCAGGGTGACGACATCAATCTTCTGTTTGATCTGCTCTATGTCGGTCATTTAGGCCGAGTATACCATATAAATTTTCAAGCATTTGTATACTCGCCTTATTCCGGTTTACAGCTCATACGAGCGAAAAAGCGGATTAGGCTGGCATACACTGAAAAAAATCAGGTGTAAACCTGAGTTTTTGTAGTATACAATGATGCCATGGGTCTATTTGCCTCAAAAACTGTCGAGGACACCAACGAAATTCACTTCCATCGGGTTGACGGTATCACCATTCTCTTTCGTCAATTGAAAAGCCCGCTCTTGGTCATTTTACTCATTGCTACCACCGCCGCGTTCTTCCTTGGCCAAAAAACCGACGCCGCCGTGATTGCCACCATGATCGCGGTTTCTGTTATCTTGGGTTTTTGGAACGAGTATCAAGCTGAGCGGACCGTCTCTGATCTCCTCCGGCGCGTCTCACTCAACGCCATCATTATTAAAAATGGTGTCAAACAAGAGATTCCCGCCCATTTGCTCAAAATTGGTGACGAAGTTCTGCTTACTCCCGGCTCGGTCGTTCCCGCTGATTTGGATTTGCAGACCACCGAGCGGCTGGAAATCGACGAATCTGTCCTCTCAGGTGAGTCCGTTCCGGTAGAAAAAGATCCCGATAAAAATAAGTCCGCCTTTTCTGGCACCGTAGTTACCGCCGGGACGGGGACTGGCAAAGTCGTGGCTATTGGTAAAAACACCAAGTTTGGCCGTATTTCCCTCGATCTGGCTCAGGTTCGCCCCCAAACTGAATTCCAAAAAGGTGTTACTCGCTTTGGCCTCCTCGTGGTTCGGGTGATTGCCATCATGACCGTGGTCATCTTTGTCGGCAATACCTTATTGGGTCGATCTCCGATTGAAGCCCTGCTTTTCGCCCTGTCCATTGCTATTGGCCTGACCCCGGAACTCATGCCTGTTGTTGTTACCGTTAGTCTGTCTCACGGCGCCCGGCTTATGGCCAAAAAAGAGGTCCTCGTTAAACGTCTGGTTGCCATTGAAGATTTGGGTAATATGAAAGTTCTCTGTACTGATAAGACCGGTACCCTCACCGAAGGCAGTCTCTCTGTTCACAGCTATCAAAACCTTAAGGGTGAAGAAAGCGACCAGATTTTGGATTTGGCCTTGATGTGCAACAGTGCCATTGTTCGGCATAAAGTTTTCGGCGATGCTATTGACACTGCCATCTGGCATCATGCTCAGACTACCAACTACGTCTTGCCCAAATTCCAAAAGCTTGTTGAAGAACCCTTTGATTTTAATCACCGGGCCATGTTTGTCGTCGTTGAGGTCGGCACCAGCCGAAAATATATCTATAAAGGTGCCCCGGAAGAAGTCATCCGCCAGTCAAAACTGTCTGCCGTCCAAACCAAAACTTTGCTCGATAAATTCCATGCCTTGTCTAATGACGGTCTCCGGGTCATTGCGGTGGCCGAAAAAACCATCACAAAAAAGACTGCTTATGATTTTTCCGATGCCGACAAATTGACTTTTGCCGGCTTTATCACTTTCTTGGACAGACCCAAAACTACTGTCAAAGATGCCCTTATTAAACTAGCCACCCTTGGTGTTCAGGTGAAAATTATTACCGGCGACAATGAACTGGTGACCCGGAAAATTTGTTCGGAAGTAGGTATGGTCGTGAATAAATTTCTCTTGGGCACCGAGGTCGATAACCTGCCCGATGACCAGCTCCAAAAACTGGTTTGGCAAACTGATGTCTTTGCCCGCATGTCCCCAGAGCAAAAGGTCCGGGTTATCAAGGCCCTGCAATTTGGCGATCATGAAGTGGGCTATCTTGGCGATGGCATCAACGACGGCCCGGCACTGCAAGTGGCCGACAGTGGTATCAGTGTCAACTCTGCCGTTGATGTCGCCAAAGACGCCGCCTCCATTGTCCTCTTAAGAAAAAGTCTCGGCGTCATTGCCGATGGCATTTTGGAAGGCCGGAAGATTTTCAACAACACTATTAAATATGTCCTCATGGAAACCAGCTCAAATTTTGGCAACATGTTTTCCGCCGCCGGTGCTTCCTTTCTCTTGCCATTTTTGCCCATGACCCCATCCCAAATCCTTTTGACCAATGGCCTCTATGATGTCTCCCAGTTGACCATCCCGTCCGACAATGTCGATCCAGAAGCCATGGTTCGGCCAAGAAAGTGGGATGTCAATTTGATCAAACGCTATATGGTCTATTTTGGCCCGATCAGTTCGATGTATGACTTTCTCACGTTTGGCATCATGCTGTTTGTTTTTAAAATCCACGGCGCCATGTTTCAGACTGGTTGGTTTATTGAGTCATTAATCACCGAAATCATGGTCGTCTTGGTGATTCGCACCACCCGCCCCGTTTTTAAGAGTCGCCCCAGCGCCCCCTTGCTTGTGGTCTGCATTGGCGTCATCATCTTCGGTGTCTGGCTGCCCTTCAGTCCCCTTGCCCCGCTCTTTTCCTTTGCCGTCTTGCCCGTCTCTTTCTTCCTGATCATTCTCTTCTTGACCCTGACCTATCTCATCCTGGTCGAGATCGCCAAACACTATATTGTCAAAGATCTCTATACCGCCCCAGTTCCGTCCCAAGTCAATCTGCCAGCAGTTTAAAACTACAGTCTGATTAAACTTTCCAACCAAGAGATATGTTCGTTTCGACGTTTCCACCAAATATCTTCCCAAACGTAATTAGCTGCCAATCCTTTCCACTTGCCCCACTTCGCAAATCTTTTGAGCATTGTCTCTACGGCAACCAAGTTTTTCTCGTGGTCCTTATTAAAGAAAATATGACTATAAATCTTTTGTTCCCAGGGGGAAATATTTTTCATATAGTCCCAGTGATGAAAGGCATCGAACATGATATAGCCAACCGATTGGGGACCGACGCATATAACGCTAGCAATGTTGTCTCCTGTTCCTCCTTGGTCGCAGTTCTCAATTCTGCCTCATCAATTTCCGACTTGGCAAACGGCTGTGAAATTCGCATGAGTGTTTTTGCCCGATAGCCAACCTTCAGACCTCGTAGTTCTTGTTCATCTGCCCGTGCCATGATCGCCGGTTCCCAGTATGACCAAAACTTCTGACCGTCAAATTCTAATAGCTTGCCATACTTTTCAAACAATGATTGCAGCATGCTAACACTTCTTCTAACCACTGTGTTTTGCAGCATTATGGTCACAATCAAATATTCATACAGCGATCCATAATTCATCGGTCGGAGACCACGGAATTTCTTGAATATCGGAGCCAATAAGGGATCGTCACTAAGGTCGCGGTAAAAATCAGCCAGATCTAAATCCAAGTTATATCTCCAAACTATTTCCCTTCTAAGACCATCAAGGAAAACTGATGATAACTTATTTTCAGAATAAATGTTAGCTCTAATTTTTGGTTTATCATCTGTTCCAGTGTTTTCAAACACCACCCCAAGCCGTTGGTTATTCCACACCATCGACTGCCACCTCTTACCCAGTTCCCATTTCGTATCGCTGCTAGGGAAGTGACCAGGTTTGTAAAAAGTGGAATCAAAGTGGAATGGGGAAGTGGGGATAATTTCCATCTGGGCGTTATTCTTTAATAGTATCGGCTTCATTAATTGTTATTCTAGCACGAAAAATGTAACTACCTTAGATTTCTGAATACCTTCCTCCTATAAAAAGAGTCAATCTGGCGGGGGAGGCCAGAACAATGTAAAATACGCCTGGGAAGCGCCTATAGCTCAACGGATAGAGTACGGCCCTCCGAAGGCTGTGATGGTGGTTCGATTCCACTTGGGCGCACAGAAATTTTGATCGAGCCATTGATCAAAATTTCTGTTGTCCACAGTGGAGAAGAACGAAGCGAAGCATTTGTTCGACTTTTGCGAAGCCAAGTCCGACTTGGCGGAGCAAATGCTAGCCCTGGCGTTTTCCACTTGGACGAATTGGTTTACCCTGAAAATTTTCAGGGAGGAGTCGGATAGTGGCCCATTCCGCTTGCTTGGAAAGCAAGTGAGCGCAAGCTCGCGCGAGTTCGAATCTCGCCTCCTCCGCCATTGTGTACGAATGGCTACAAGAGCCTCTAATTGTGCCTTAGTAACGGGCTTTTTGTTCAGTTCTAACCTTTGATATTCCTTTTGGAGAGCAGGTGCTTCATTTTTGATGGGTATAAACCACTTCATTGGTTCTATCGTTAGCGTTCCAGCCTTAATTTGCGGGTTAATCCCAAAGGCCATCAAGATATTCTTCTTCAGTTCTAACCCTCCATTTAAGAAGGCTTGGTGAGCATAGGTGGCAAAGTCGAATGTCCGCTCGGTTAACTCCAGCCATTTCTCGGCACGCTCTTCGGTATGGCGGAGTTTCCCTTTCAGGTCAGTGATTTTGGCTTGGAGTTCGTTCCTTTGCTTCAAAAACATGTCATCATCGATTAAATCCCGGTATCGCATCTTGGTCAGGTTGTCCAATTCTGCCTGGGTAGTGAGTAGGGTTTTACATTGTGATTCATGAATTGCGGTCCTATCCTGAATCTCCCGGTCGTTATTCTCGTTTAAGATTTCCAACGCCCAAGCCCTAAAGTCTGGAATAAGGGCAATGCTATTAAGCTCTTGCTCGATTTGTTTCTCAAGTTTGTCTAGTGGTACCACTTTTCTCTGGCTACAGTTAATGGTCGTTTTCTTCCTGGTGCAGTGGTAGTAGGTATATTCCTCAACTTTGCCGGTCTTCTTGATGAACTTCCTCTTGGTTTCGGCAGTGTAGAGACAACCACACTCTCCACAGCGGATAAAGCCGGTGAAAGCGAAGGTGTGCTTCTTAGGTCTAGGCTTGCCTTTCTTGCCCATCAGGAATTGGACTCGGTCAAATTCTTCCAAGGTTATCATGGGTTCATGCTTTCCCTCGAATTGCCGGTCTTTGCTCATAATAATGCCAGTATAAAAGACATTGTTAAAGATTTTGTAGATACCACTTCTGGATAAGGGATTTCCGCCCAAGCGTTTTGATTTCCTGGTTAAGTAGCCCCACTCTTCATTAGCCACCTTGAGGATCTGGGGTGGAGTGTAAACGCCAGTGAGCATCATCTGCCACATCTTAGCAATTAAGGGAAAACGTAGAGGATCCTTCACTATGGTGTTCTCGACTCGGTCATTGAGATATCCAGCTGGCGGCAGGTTGGGTAGCCATCCATGATTGAGCTTTGTCTCCAGTCCACGCTTTACGTTCTTGCTCAGGTCCAGGATATATTGGTTGGAGCTAGCCGCTTCCACACTAAAAATAATGACGTTGTCGCCTGGCAAATACTGCCGGTCATAAGTCTGGATGGACTTGAGCACATTTTGTTGCAGAAGCCAGCTGACACGGCCGCTATCAATGGGGTTTCTGGAAAGTCGGTTTATTTGCCAGCAAAGGAGTCCGTCCGCCTCTCCATTCTCAATCCGACCCATCACCTCTTCAAAAATCGGTCGGTTGCCTGGTTTCTTGGCTGACTTAGCTTCGGTATAGGTTTTAACGATCTGGAGATCTTGATCACGGGCCAACTCCCTTAACTTAGTGACTTGGCTTTCAATCGACTGGACTTGGCGGTCTTCACTATCGGAGGACTTGCGTGCGTAGAGAAAATAGCGGACTGATTTTCTGTTACTGGTTATCATATTCTGGTCTGTATCTGCCAACATCATAAATCAAACAGGTACTAATATCTAGGCTAATAGATGTATTATAGTCATCATTTATTTTCATCTTTGTGTTTGGCGTTATATTGCTCAACTATCTCTTGAATTTCTTTGTCCAGTAATAGATCGTCGAGAATGCTTGGCTCTGGAGTTGTTGGTTCTGGAGGAGAGACAACTTGGACATAGCTCGTGGGTAAGCCTTCCTCAATGCGAAACATCTTCCAGGCAATATACATGTCGTGGACGGTGACCCACATTCCCTCGTCCAATTGTCGGAGAAGTTTATTTGCAACTTTGTCAAAAAGAAGCGCCACCTTATATGCTCTGGTCTGTTTGATCCGCTTAAACGTATAGCGCATATCTTCCAAATCTTCTTTATTTTTCAAAGCCATTCTCTGTTTCCAGTGGTAACGGCTGGACCAGCGCTTAAGCGTGGCAATTCCGACGGGTTTACCCATGGGAATGCCGAAAATCGGCATCATCTCGGTATCACTTTGTGTCACTATTTTCTCCCATAGTCGAATGGTTCTCTCCAAACTGCCTGACTCGCAGTACAGAAGCCAAGCGGCATATTGGCGTGGGTGTTCTCCTGGGACTTGAATAGTGGATAGTATTGATTTCTTCATGGTTAGTTATCTAAATAGTCCTTCACCTTCTGATTGAATACGGCTCCGGCGTTTTTAATAGACGGATCCTGCTTAATCTCGCTCACAAACTGGTAGAACCTGTCTGGTGGCAAACCTTTATACAGAGCGGTGAGATAGGTAACCTGGAAGGCCATGGGGTTAAAGTGTTCGAGCTGGTCCCACGCCTCTAGAGCAGCTACCTCGCCTTCGGTACTGGGTTGAAAGGTTTTGGGGTTAGCCCAATCTTTCCCTTTATGAGGATTTGTTTCTTGGTCGTTATTTGCAATTTCACTGGATTCGCTTAAATTGCTTTCGCTTGTCTTTCTTTCTTTTACTTTACTTTCGCTTATATTCGCTTGGGGAGACGAGGTGTTACCAGTTTGTATACGCTCTGTATCCAAAGTGTGTCCAGATTCTTGGTTGTACTTGGGTAAAGTGGAAGCTTTGAACCGATCTTTTTGAATATATTGGTGGTCAGTCCATTTCACAAATTCGATAAACCACTCATTTTTCTCTTGCCAACGATAAATCAGCCCAGCTTTTTTGATTGCTTCTAGATAACTTTCAACTTTTTTCTCGGACCAGTGCTTCATCGGAACTACTGCAGCCTTAACAGTCTCAGCGTCGCCCTTTAGTCGTCCTTCGTCATCAGCGTGGGCAATCATCCAAGTAAAAAGAATTTGGGCTGGTTCAGGTAAATGGTTCACCTGGGAAGAATACGAAATCTTAGAATGTAACATTCGTCGTTTATTGTTCATAGTCTGTTCTGTTTTGTTACCAAGCATGGGACTTGGCTTGTTTAACCCATGGCCAACTGCTTCCGGCGCTCGAGTATTTGGTGGTATCGAGTAACGGTCATTGGCTTGTAAACAATGCTCATCATGAGAACTAGCTTCTGTGCCTTGTCATAGGCATCCTCTTGGCTCAGCTCCTCATTAAAGTGTTTCTTGTAGAGCGCTTTGAATTTATTTAGTTGAGCTTCAGTAAAAATCATAGTTAGATGGCCGATGAGTAAATCCTGTTTTTGAGCATCTTGATGTTTTCAAAAAACGAGCGGGCATCGAGCATGAGACGCCCGGCAAAATACTCCTGGGCAGCTTCTTCCAGCTCTGGAGTCCGCAAAAACACAAACCCTATTTTTCTGGGGTTATCGCGATTCAAAGTGAGAAGCTCGTAATGGAGAGTGGTAAGGGCTGAAGACAGGCCAATATCGTAATTGAGGAAATGGGAATTATCTTGGGGACTAGACGACAGTTTGTTCATAGTATGTTCTGCTGACTAAAGTCTAGGCAAAACACACTGTCCATCTCAATAAATTCCCTGGTTGTTTTTGGTTTGTTATGGGTTTTCCTGTCAATTGTGTTAAAATCCGCACATGGCAGAAAGAAGGAAACCATCAGAGCAATTAGTCGGAAATGAATGGCAAATTTTTGGTTCGGGCGTTGGTCTAAAAACTGAAGATTTACAGAACTACCAAAATCTAGCAAACTCTAGGCTTAGGGTTTTGCGCGGCATCTGCGTTGGCGATTCTTACTTTCAAGCTACTTTATCTGCAAACGGTTTAAATGTTTCGAGCAACTATGATTTTGAGGATGAATTGAGGTTCCCACCAGAGCTTGACGCTATAAATGGTGAGATTGTCGGAATGTTACCTAGACGAAGGCCGATTGCTGTACGCTCATCTGCACTAGATGAACACGGTGGGAGTGGTATTTATACAACTGACTTTTTTGTAACTACAGGAAACAGGCAGGAAGATTTGGCTCGGCTTAGCCATGCACAGAGAATCGTTTATTCTGACTTTTTTACTGATAGAGCATCTTTATACAGAGAGGAAAACCGTGTTGGCTCACAGAGTGGGATGAGCCTTTTAATCCAGCCGGTTATTGGTGACGAACACAATGGACATTTTTTCCCAACCTTATCTGGTGTATTAACTACCGTAAACGGACAACCACTGCTTCGTATAGTTGTTGGATTAGGTACACGCGCCGTTGATATGGAACAGGCCGTTGTTCTAAAAGGAAAAGCTATAGATGCCAGTAAGGCAATTAAGGCACTGTCAACATTGAGAAAAGCTGACGCAATTAATTTAAACTCTGGTGAATTGGATTCTATACCCGTTGAAGATTGGATGCTTCAAGCTGCATCCTTACAACAGGATAAATTAGTTTCTTTGCTTCAAGAGTGGGAAAAAGGATACAACGCTGGCAGTCCGTACTATATGGAATTTGCCATTGCACAAAGTGAAAGATTGCCAGTAATAGTTCAGGCTTCACCTGATGAAATTAAACCAGCAATAACTGAGCTAGGAATGCCCAGGGGTGTTGTAATATGCGAGGGAAAAGATGTTGTTAATACAGGCAATAAAGCTGGTAGAGGTATTTTGTGGTTTGGAAAAGATGGTCAGAATCCAAAGGATTTAGCATTTATAGAGAAATTCAACAAAGACAATCACAATTTTGTTCTGCTTGTTCGTGACACTGCGTTTAGCAGAGTAGCAGGGCAGCCTTTAATTGAAATGCAACATTTTAGTAATGCTGCAGGCGTAGTTGAAATTCAATATCAAAGAGATGAATTTAGAATGCCCGGCATGCTTAATTTCACAGTAGACCATACACAAAGCAGGGGCGGAGCTCATTTTGCAGAAATATGTAAACGTAAGGATATTTTATTTCTTGGACATACAATGTCTAAAACCGGTGACGAGTTAGAACAATTGCTGGGAAGGCCAACTGATAGACTTGGTTCATTTAGCGCATATTGGGATGTGGATTTTCTGATGTCAAATGCTTTGAGCGGTGGCAGAGTTGAGTTGCTTGGTGAAGTGGCACGACCAGAATACTCTCCTGGTGAAATTAGTGGTTGGGCAGATGAATTTTGGCATTTAGCCAGTCATCTTGGTGACGGTGAAAACGGAAGTTTGAGCGCAGCTTTTTATGGTGTTACCTATCTTCTGGCCGATCAATCAAACGGTGCTTCCGTAGGATATAACCCTTTTGATGTCTCGAAATTATCAACTGATGAAAAAGAAAGAGCGGGAGCAATCGCAGATTTACAAACAGTGATAGAGAACTTAGACGTTACGGAAAGTGCAACCGAGTACGAGATGTATAGGGATTGGAAAAAAGAGGATACCGGTGAAGATCCTGAATTTAGATTAAAAGATTATCTTGAAAAGTTGCTTGCGGTTCTTCTGGTACAAAACTAAAATGGCAATAGCTCCGAGGAGTTGACCTTCAACGCCTTGGCTATTTTGTAGAGTGTTCTAACAGTCGGATTCCGTCCTCCACGTTCAATAAGGCCGATATACGTCCTATCCATGGAAATTTTGGCAGCCAGATCCTCTTGGGTAATCCCCTTACTTTTTCTGGTTTGCTGCAGTTTCTGACCGAATTTCTCTAAAATGTGTTTGTGAGTGATTGCTTTTCCCATTGTTATTATCCTAGGGACTCCTTGTCTTCTTTACCTCCGACTCCTTGTCATCATTTGTGTTAGACTTAGCCTGGTGATGCAACGTGTTTCGATTTGACATCTTGAGGCAAAGGAAGCTAACATCTCGACACGTTATCAGTTAGTGCCGTAGGAGGATAAAAATATGACAATGAAAATAACTCAAAACAAACCCTTGGTTATTGCCTTCGTTCTTTTAGTTGTGCTTGGTTCCGCTTTCTGGCTTATTCGTCCTAAGTTTCAATCAGTAAAGGTTCAACAGGCTCAGGACCAAAAGCTCCAACAAATCAAAGAATTAACCCAAACGGCTGATACTGATCCTAAATATCGGGAACATAATTCCCAAGCTAGTCGCGAGATGTCTGATAAGCTCTGCTCTTTGACTGCGCGAAGTCCTGAAGAGCGGGAGAAAGCAGTTGCTTCTGTCCGTGATTTTCTGGAAATGCCAACAGCTGAGGTGAAGTACGAGTGCAACGATGCTTTCTATAATCTGGAAGAGGACCGCCTAATTGCTGCTAAAAGTGAAACCTACTCGGTTGACTCAACTTACTTTGTTGTCAATTCTGTAACAAACCATATCATGCAAGTGGATAAGACTCCTGGAACCTGGGGTTATAAAGCTGATGGC
>CAZQWX010000071.1:0-3146 GCA_964597255.1 uncultured Gammaproteobacteria bacterium
TGCTAGAATAGATCCTAAGGACTGCCAGAAAAGTGCCCAGCGTTTTACTGAAAAATTATTTTTAAGAAAGTTTCGAAGCTATGTCGATGAAGCCTTCCGAAATTATTCAAAAAATAGGTAGCCATCCTGTGCTGCTTCGTCTTTTTGATGTTGTGTCAGCCGGGATGTTATTAATCCTATTCTCACCACTAATGCTGATTATTGCCCTTGCCGTAAAACTTGACTCTCCGGGACCAATTTTTGCTGACATTCCCGAAAGAGTCGGTAAAGATGGCAAAATGTTTAAGTTGTATAAGTTTCGCTCGATGATTCCTAATGCTCAGAAACTATTGATGACCGATAAACGCCTTAAACATCTTTTTAAAGAATACAAACGGAATAATTATAAATTAAAAGAAGATCCGCGAATAACCAGAGTCGGTGCCTTTATCAGGCGGCATTCTGTTGATGAATTCCCACAGTTGATAAACGTCCTTATCGGTAATATGAGTCTGGTTGGGCCGCGGCCCTATTATCCTTTTGAACTTCAAGAACAGTTGAAGAAATATCCGGAGTTAGCAAAATCCATCCATCAAATGCAAATCGTAAATCCTGGAATCACCGGCCAATGGCAGGTAACCGGGCGGAGTGAGATTGACTTTGAAAAAAGAATTCTATTAGACGCTGAATACGCTAAGAACAAAAGCATCCTGAAAGATATTTGGATTCTTTTGCGCACTCCCTGGGCGGTGATTTCTGGCAAGGGTGCTTATTAGACAAGTGTCATTTTTTTGTGGTATTGTGTTATGGTTGGAAAAATATGGAAGACAAAATTGAAGAAATCAAAACTGAAGTAAATCCGACTGTCACACCTAATCCAATGCCCAGGACTAGCAATACTCCTGTTCGACCAGTATCTACTATGTCTAAACCAAAACTACCATCAATCAACTTGCCGGGGTTCATGAATAAAAAGTTTTTTAGTGGACTTCTAGTACTCATCATCGTGGTTGCTCTAATCTTGGGGATCACTGTTGGTCTACCACTGTATAAAGCCTATGCTGATGGCAAAAAGGCCTATACTTTGGCTCTGGCTGTGAAAGATGCCGCCAAAACCCAGGATATCAAAAAAATTGCTGATGCCATTACAGCCGCTAAGAATCAAATGTTGGTCGTCCAGTCTGATCTGCAGCCCTTAGGCTGGACCAAGTCCGTTCCACTGCTCGGCGGCTATACCAGTGATGTTATGCATCTCGCTGATGCCGGTACCAATGGTTTGGCGGCTGCGGAAATTGCTGCCAATGCTGTTGAACCATATGCGGATATTTTGGGTTTGAAAGGCCAAGGCACTTTTGCTGGCGGAACAACCGAAGATCGAATAGCACTGGCTGTCACTACCTTGGGTAAAGTTACGCCCCAAATCGATTCCATCGCCGTCAAAATGGCTCAGGTCAAGTCAGACATGGACCAAGTTGACACCACCCGCTACCCAGAAACTTTTCAAGGTAAGCCCGTCCGCTCAACCTTGGTTCAAGCCAAGTCGGTGGTTGACCTAGTTGGGGAACTCTTAACCCAAGCCCGACCTATGGTAAAACAACTTCCTGACCTGTTGGGAGCCAATGGTGAGCGAAAATACATGGTCCTTTTCCAAAACGATAAAGAATTACGACCGACCGGGGGCTTTATCACTGCCTACGCCATTTTCCGAATCGACCATGGCAAAATTAACCTGGATTCGGCTAATGATATCTATACTCTGGATGGCACTATTACTAAAAACGTAGCCCCACCTGACCCGATTGCCAAATATCTTAATGTCTATGGCTGGCGGCTTCGCGACTCTAACTTCTCGCCGGATTTCTACTCGTCCATGAGGACGTTTGAAGATCTCTATAACAGCAGCCCCCAGAAGGAAGATATTCAGGGCATCGTGGCCATGGATACCCAGGTTTTGGTGGACATGATGAACGTTTTGGGCCCAATCCCAGCCTATGGGACCAACTTTACCACCCAAACCAATCCCGACTGTGGTTGTGCCATGGTGATTTATGAACTGGAGCAGTTTGCTGATCAGCCAACTGAATATCTCCGCCAGAACCGGAAAGATATCATTGGGGTTTTGCTCCAAGCTATCATGCACAAAGCCCTGGCAGCTCCAAAGCAGATCTATGGCCCGTTGTTCCAAGTGGCTCTGGCCGATGCTCAACAAAAACACATTCTTTTTTACCTGCATGATACTGGTTCACAGCAAGGCTTGGAGGCCCTGAACTTTGCCGGCCGGATCAAGACCTATGACGGTGACTATCTCCACATTAATGACGCCAACCTTGGCGGAGCCAAGTCTAATCTCTATATTGTTGAATCGGCTACCCAGAAGACCACTGTGGACTCGTCCGGTGCTCAGACAACGCTGACGATTCAATACAAATATCCCCACCAAGCCGACAATTGTTCCTTGGAACGAAAATCTGGACTGTGTCTGGCCGGCATCTACCGCGACTATCTACGGGTCTATCTACCAACTGGAGCGACCGTGAGCAGGGTTCTTGGCTTTGAGAGCCAAAGCACCACCTCGCAAGCCCTGGACCATACCGTGGTTGATGGTTTCTTCACCGTCGTGCCCGAAGGCTTGGCTAAGATAGAGATCACCTATAAGGTCCCCGGCAATTTCCAGAAAACTGGGGCCTACAAAGAATTAATCCAAAAACAACCCGGCACTATGGGCAATCACTTTACGGTGACTGTGAACGGCCAAACTCAAAGCTTCGACCTGACCACTGACCAGGAGCTGGAATTCAAACTGTGAGAAGTTATCGGGCGCAGGGCGTCATTTTGGCCCGGCATAATATTGGTGAGGCTGATAAGATCGTGACTCTTTTGACCCGCGAGCTGGGTAAGCTGAAGATTTTGGCCAAAGGCGTTCGTCGGATCAAGAGTCATCGTGCTCCCCATCTGGAACCATTTAATCTTGTTGATGTCCTACTCCATGATGGTAAAAGCTTTACGATTGTTTCCGAGGTGAAGACACTGAATAACTTTCCGAAGTTAAAGCAAACCTTGCGTTCTTCAGGCTACCTTTTCTATCTCGCCGAAGTTCTCGACCGCATCCTTCCGGAGCGCCAGGCCCACCCAGAAGTCTTCAATGCCTTAATTACTCTTTTAGACAC
>CAZQWX010000072.1:0-2086 GCA_964597255.1 uncultured Gammaproteobacteria bacterium
CTTCAAACAGTTTTAAACCCAATATTTGGTCAAACTTCTCTAAATCCTCTCTGCTTTCTGTCTCCCAAGCCACCGCCAGTGCCTCTGGCATATTCAAGTCATCATTCACCGCAGCTAGAAACTTCTCCTCCAGGCTTTTTCCACTTTTCAAGCCTTGGGCGCGTCGTCTCAATCGTATCAAAGCATTTTGAGCACTATCCAAAGCCTCCCAAGTGAAATTCATCGCTTGCCGATAATGTCCTGTCAAAAAAAGATATCGCACTGCTAATGGTTCAAAATGACGATCGGTAATATCATTCAAGGTATAAAAATTCCCAAAACTCTTACTCATTTTTTTCCCATCAATCAATATGAACACCCGGTGGACCCAATACCTAACAAACGGCTTCTTGCCAGTCGCAGCCTCACTTTGGGCAATCTCAGCCGGATGGTGTACTCCAATATGATCGATTCCTCCAGTATGAATATCAAATTGCTCCCCAAGGTACTTCATAGACATCGCAGAACACTCTATATGCCAACCCGGAAATCCAACTCCCCATGGAGAATCCCAACGCATAATATGATTAGCAAAGCGACCAACCAGCTTGAACCAGAGCGCAAAATCATAAGGACTTTTCTTCTTTTGATCAATAACTACCTCTTCCCGAGCCCCCATTTTCTTCTCAGATAATTCTTGACCAGATAACTTCCAGTAATCTGGAAATTTAGCTACATCGAAATAAACAGCAGCATCCGTCTGGTAAGTGAACCCCTTATCTTCCAGCCGTTTAATCAAACTTATCTGCTCTGGTATATGCTCTGTTGCCCGAGCCACGACATTTGGTCGCAAAACATTTAAAGCGTCCATTGTGTCAAAAAACTCCTTCTCATATTTCTTGGCGATATCCCACACAGAGACACCTTCCCGCATCGCGCCCTTTTCCATCTTATCTTCCCCTTCATCAGCATCAGAAGTCAGATGTCCCACATCAGTGACGTTCATTACATGAGTTACATCATAACTGTTATAGCTCAAAGCTCGACGCAAAAGATCGTCGCCAACATATTTACTCATGTGCCCAATATGCGTAGACCAATAAACTGTCGGGCCACAGGTATACAACCCAACATGGGGGGGGTCAATTGGTACGAATTCCTCCTTCTTTCGAGTCAAAGTATTGTAGATTTTCATAGCTTCAGTATATCCTACGCGAACTTTTTAGCAAAGTTAATGCCATGCTTTCTAGCCAATAAGTCTTTGGCCACTGGAGAAATATCCCTCTTTAGATTGTTTATACGATCATCTTGCTGCTTGACCACTTTTGTCTGAAACTTATTGTTTCGGTAGTCAATAACCAACATCACCTCATTACCGAAGTCATCACCAACAACATATTGCGCCCGATCGAAATAATATTTAGAAATTCTGCTCATAATCAGCACTAATCCGCCTCCGTTCAGTTTGCGCCATGGGCGCTGGCGTCTTTCCCATGCTCACAAGCTTCACTTCGGCTGGATTGATCGGCTGGTAAGCTCATTATTTTCGCTAACCAGCCATCAAAAAACCCGCTCTCGCGGGAATTGCCAAAGTGTCCTAACTTCTTAGGACTACTTCGGCCCGGACTGACAGTCGATAGTACTCATGTCCACCTCATGTTATACTACATTTCACTTAAAATTCAATAATCAACCATGGCAACAGTAATGCAAGACGATAAATCTAATGAACGAGAGTCTCGCTGGTTAACTTCCAAAAGACGGCTAAACGAGCGCGCTAGACGTGCAATTATCAGAGAAGTTAACAGTCCGGTAAAGCTGAGTTTCAGAGATAGATTAAGAATGTCCATGCGCGAACTTTTCCGTTAACCTCCCACCAAACCCTTGAATTCTCCGGTTGATGACGACCCCTTAAGAGTTGCTGCCACCGCTTCATCTTTTGGCGTTTTCTCCGATTCTGCGGTCTCCGGCATCACCGGACCCGCCCCTTTAGTCTTCGCCGCCTCCAATGGTTCCAGTTTCTGTTTCTCATCTGTCACCTTCAATCTTTGCTTTTCCAACTCTTCCCGAACTTTCTTAAGTCGCATTTGCGCAATCTGAGCTGTAG
>CAZQWX010000073.1:0-3300 GCA_964597255.1 uncultured Gammaproteobacteria bacterium
TTGGCAAGCATTGCGAGCTTAGCGGCAACTATCCGTCCGAAGCAAAGCTCGGCAGCATACACATAGTGCATGCTGCCGAGCTTTGCTTCGGACGGATAGTTGCCGCTAAGCTCGCAATGCTTGCCAAGCGGACAACTAAAAAAACCGCCTCACGGCGGATTCAATCGAAAGAGCTAACTAGCCTGATTTCGAATGCTCCGTTGCCGACACATTCTTTCTGCTGTAACGGGCTTACCCGGATTGACTTACTGTCAGTTCAGTCGCTCAGCTTGGGAGGGTAATTCGATCGCTTAAGTTCGAGAGGTCTTGCACCGCCGCCTCTTCTCTGGTGTCACCTTAAGTTCTCTACTGCTTCTCCTTCAACGCTTTTATATTAACTTGTGAGTGTATTTTAGCAGAAAATAATCGGGTGTCAAATTTGTTGTGCAGGCGCGTTGAAATATTGTGTAGAACTACATCTGAATTCTTAACCAATCTTTAATTAGTAATTGAAATCTCATAACATCGTCAGAGGTTAACTCGCAACTATGTGCGATGACATTTCTAACTTTATTGAACGCTGAAAGTGTTTGTTGCATTGCCTTCTGACTTCTTATGGTATCCGAAAAATCACTCCAATTTGCATCTAGTATTGAAATAAGTTCACCAAAGTTTGTATAAGTTAATGGGTCATCTGACCGGATTGCCATGACATAGTTTTTTTCTTCTTTTTGTTGTTGCTTAACATTATCCTGGACGCCAGCTGGGACCTTATCTTGCCACCAATTTGGGCCATGCTCTTCTTTCAATCTTTCTGAAATAAGGTTTCTAACCGAGTTTTCTAAGCTGTAATATAAGACATAAAAACTTGCCATTTTCCTTGCTTGTGCAAGAATTTCTGCATCAAATAAGTCTACATCTACCAGGTCATCCTTCTTTACAGTCTTGATATGATCAATTGATATTCCGCTTTTTTCCAGCTTCTCCAGGTCTGCCTCAAGCAACAGATTACGCATTGAGAATAGTTTTAGTGTGTTTAATGCTCGTTGGCTATTCATTGAGGATGTGTTCTTTGAGACTTTTGAAGATTGCATTAAATACTTCAATCTCTGTGGTAGCAGGTAGGTTTAGGTTGATGTGTAGGAAATACCTAGGTTTTTTGGCATTGGTTGGGGATTTTCTATTTTTTCTTGTGAGTCGTTCGTTTGTACCTGTGTGTCGACTATTTCGCCTTGTTTTTTGTTTGGTGAGACCTCAAAATCTGCTAATTTTGATAATTCCATAAAAGTACTTGCTATTGCAGGAATTACTTTATCATCCTCAGATGCGCCAGTTATCGTTTTAAGCTTTCCAGATAACTGTAGTTTTGTTAGTTTATAAGCATACTCACTCGCTGCAAAAAGGTCGGCATAGGCTTTTTTTAGACTTGATGCCATTACTCCCTTAGATTGGGCATCATCTCTATAGTCCTTATAAAGTTGTGTCGGAACATTTCCTTGATCTATGAATCCAAGTCGTTTTAATAGAGGAATCATTGCTCTGTAGCTTGAAGATTTAAGGCCCAACATTGTGCTTAAGAAATCTTGGGTAAATTTAGGGGGAACAGAGGCTTTTTTTATTTCACTGAACAAATTACCAACATTCCCATAGGAGTTAACGTAAGGTGGATATTTAGTCATAATTGGTTAGTAAAATAGTCAAGGGATGGACTTAGGTCGTTATACTACAACAATATTCTATTTGCAAATTATGAAGACAGCTATAGGTTAGAGATTAAAATAATGGAGTGGTCTCTATCTCGGTGCCTTATTTTGATTTAATTCCTTTAATTTTTTTCCACTTTGCTCTGGAACATTTGATGGGCCAAGTGCGCCAGGCGGCGACATTGCGATAGGCAGGAAACTCGGAGTCTTCGACCCAGTGGAGTTTGGAATCGTCTGTGATGTGGGTGGTGAATTCATTCCCATCCAGGTGATCAATCTCATGTTGGAAAATCCTGGCAGTATAGTCCTCGTGTTCTTCTTCAACCTTAATTCCCTCGCGGTTATAGGCAGTTACTCTGATCCTGGTTGGCCGTGTGACGATTCCGCAAACTCGGTCGGTCGAAAAACAGGCTTCATACCACTCATTGGTTTCTGGTGATCGCCAGGTTATTTCGGGATTGATGTAAACGCGCAGATCTCCGGACTCGCCGTGGCCCTTGGCTAGAACATCAATGAGAATGACCCGTTTGGAGATCATTACTTGGGGTGCAGCCAGGCCAACCAAGATGGGTTTTTGCCTGTCAGTTTGCTGACCGTAACCATAGGTCAACATTTTTTCGATCAACTGTTGTGTTTCTGGCGAGGTTATTTCGTCGACGGGAATTTCCTGGGCCCGCTGTATCAAGATTGGGTCATCTGGAGCCGCGAAACCTTGGCGCTTTTCTGGCATAGGCTGATTGTAACACTTTGTATTGGTACTATAATAAGTTACTGTCCCAATTTTGCTATGCCAATATTGGCTGATGTTAAACAAGAAGTCCTGGTGTTTGATCCTCAAGGCCGAGATCGATTTATTTCTTTGGAGGAATTTGAACCGACGGCAGCGGCGGTATGTTTTTTGCGAAAATATTCACTCGGTAGTCGTGAGGTGTTGTTGATCAAACGAGGTAAGGATCCGGGTTTGGGATTGTGGAGCTTGCCAGGTGGAAAAAAAGAGATCGAAGATGGCGAAATGCCTATTTTTGCATATCCACAAGATTGGCGAAGATGGACAATTAAGGCTACTGGAGCAAGAGAATTTGAGGAGGAAACCGGGCTGATGATTTGTCCTGACGATCTTGGCGGATTGATGGTGGGTTTCTGCTATCCTGACACCGGCCACCGAGTGGCGGTATTGGACGGCTCAGCCGGTTTTGATGATGCCACTTATGCTGCCCCATTGACTCCTGGAAAGAATATCCTGGCGGTCGGTTGGTTTTCCTCAGAGATGATTGAAGAACAGAGACTGAAGCTGACGTCAATGGCGGCGGAGGTGTTGCCCTTTTATTTTACGGTGTAAGTCACCAAGAAAACCTGCTCGTGCTAGAATTGAGGTGTGAGTAGGAATTATAAAGTTCTTCGATATATTGTCATTGCCGGCAACATCCTGTACTTTCTCTGGATTGTATACAACGGAATGAATGAGGGGTTTAGAGCCACACTGGTGCAGAAGGTGTCGTATGTTGGGATTTTGTGTCTGTTGGTACTAAATGCAATGTTACTTTACCGAAAAAAGTAAGTTCGATCAGGCGGCAGAAAAGTGGAGTTTTTGGACGTGGGTGGTGATTTTTTGATCAGC
>CAZQWX010000074.1:0-4082 GCA_964597255.1 uncultured Gammaproteobacteria bacterium
CAACAATAATGTCACGAATGTCCTCGTTGGTCTTTGGTTTTTCAGTGAAACGGAGTTTTAATTCATAGATCGGAAAGAGAATCAGAGTGGTGACCAGTGACCGAAGAAAGAGCAGGCTAAAGGGGGGAACATTACCCAGGACGATCTTGACCAAAGGCCCGGCGGCACCCCAGATGATTTGGGCGAGGAAGATGGCGAGGATGGCTTTGGTGTGAGAACTCATTATTATGATCAGGATACCTGCATGGAGATGAGCTTTTTATCCACAAATTTGGTGACAACGTGGAAAATTTGGCCCGCTGGATACTTGGCAAGTAGTTTGATGAATGACTCGATATCCGCGAAGGTTTTGTAATTGCCCAAATCTGTCGGTGAAATCCATACTGGCGTGCCTTCTTGATTTTCCTTGGGTGTTTGGTTGTCGGGAACAGTGGCGGAGGTAATGAGCATGAAAATAGGCGACTCCTTGAAACCTTCGACGTTGGCCAGACCGCGCAATTGAATGTCCTCTAATTTTTCGATGGAAAGCTCTTCCTTTACTTCCCGCAAGGCAGTTTCCTCCAAAGTTTCACCAATCTCCATGTGGCCGGACGGCGGACTGATTAATCCTGGGATGATGCTGTCAGGATGGGTGTTGTCAATAAAAAGATACTGGCCTTGTTTGTTGGCCAAGAACATAAAGACTTTGATTTCGTAGAGGTCGTATTTTACTGGCATATTAGTTTGACAGCTTCATCAGCAGTAACAGTTTGCTGGCTTTTTTGAGCGAGGTTTTTGATGGTGACTAAGTTTTTTCCCGCTTCCTCGGGTCCAATAATTAAGACATATGGGATGCCTTTTTGGTCGGCATATTTGAGCTGTTTGTCGAGCCGGACTGTGGGATCAAGGTAGATTTCGGCGTTGATTTTGTTTTTGTATAAGAGTGAATCGACTTCCAGTGATTTGTCCAGAAGCTCTGGGGAGAAGACCGTTATTAACACTTGAGTGGAGCATTTTGGCAAGTCCGGCCAGAGATTTAATTCTTGGATAACATCAACTGTCCGGTCTAATCCCATGGTGGTCCCGACAGCCGGGGTTGGCTGGCCATTAAATTGGCCGATCAGGTTGTCGTAACGACCTCCGCCCGTGATGGAGCCAATTTTCGGCTCCGTGACGGCAGTTTCAAAGATCGAACCGGTGTAGTAGTCTAGTCCGCGAGAAAGGATTGGGTCGAATTGGAAAAAATCTTGGGGAACGTCGAATTTTTTGAGATAAGCAAATATTTGGTTTAGATTGTCGTTTGGTTTGGCTGCTTTCAGGCCAGCGAATATTTTTTCAATTGTCCCATTGTCTAAGCCTTTTTCACTAAGCTCTTTTTTTATGTCCTCGACTGATTTTTTATCCAGTTTGTCGACGCTTTGGATAGCCGAGAATGTTAGATTCTTTGGTACCCCAGCATCTTCCATGGTTTTGAAAAGAACTTGGCGACTGTTGATTCTGATAGTAAATTTACTGAATCCGACTGCAGAGAGGCATTCCTGGACGACAGCGATGATTTCGGCATCGGCTAATGGGGAGGTAGTACCAAAGGTATCGATGTCACATTGGGTGAATTCACGATAGCGGCCCTTTTGGGGTTTTTCTGCTCGCCAGGCGGACTGAATTTGGTATCGTTTGAAAGGTTTTGGGAGATTGGGATATTGGGCGAGGACTCTGGCGGTGGGGACAGTAAGGTCATAGCGTAAGCCAACGTCACGGCCGCCATTGTCTTTGAAAAGATACATTAACTTCTCGGCCTCTTCGCCGTACTTGCCCAAAAGAATATCTTGATATTCCAATGTTGGTGTCTCCAGTGGTTGAAAACCATACTTCTCAAAAATTTCGGTGAAGATGGCGATAACCCTTTTGCGAATACGAAGCGTCTCCGGCAAAAAATCCCGGAAACCCGGCAAGGTTCGTGGTTCAATCAGTTTGGTCATAGTAGCATTTCCATAAATATCTCGTCATAATAGTGATCTCCAACTTTTAGTTCGTGTTTACCCCGACCGATCTCAGTGAAACCAATTTTTTTATACATAGCATAAGCACTTTGTTGGTCTGGGTTGACACCTATTTTTATTTTGGTGAGTTCCGGGTTGCTTTTGATGTCTGCCAAAACGGCGTTCATCAGCTGTTTTCCGATTCCCTGACCTCGACAGTCGGTTCGAACGTAGACGCCAAAAATGTTGGCAACGTGTTGGTCTTTGAGATGGTGACCGGTAAAATAACCAATTGTGCCAACTAACACTCCATCCTGCTCGGCAAAAAGCAGATGACTTGCCGGACTCATTCTTGACCGCCATTTCTCTTCAGTCTGAGCAAGCTCTTCTTCATAGGTCATCATGAAGGCGATTGGCTCCTCTCGTAAGGCGGATAGCCAAAAGTCCCAGTATCTTGACCAGTCGTCTGGTGATAGCTTGATGATTTTGATATTGGCGTTTGTCATAGTTTAAATATACCAGATTCTTCCCAGCTTGTACTTCGCCGGGAAGGAGCAGCTAGTGTCCCTTAGTAAATAAGACCCTAGCAGGCTTTTCTGGGTCAAGAAAGTTTGAAACCAATCTCATCCCTTTCTTGTTAGCTATCTGTACCATTGGCGATTCTTTGTTGGTTCTAAGGAACGTACTTAAGCCCTTGTCTGCTGCTATGCCAAGCAAACCAACGACTAGCACTGATCCGGTTCCTTGCCCTCGATATTCACTTTTGATTCCGACCTCTGACAAGTAATAAGCATTGAGGTCGGCAGGTAGGCCGGCTGCTTGCAGGGCTTGGGTTACTATTGGCCTGGAATTTGGCTTTTCATATTTTGCAATTGCAAACCCAGTTGGAGTTTGATTATAGCCCCAAGCAAAACCGATCAGATCGGTTCCGGTTGCCTTTACGGTCAATAGGTTAGCCCCGCTCTTGTCAAGTTCTTCTTCAATGTACTGGCGTGTTTCGGTGGGTGAGTAGAATGGTTCCAGTTTGCACTTGCCACAGCTTGGGCAGATTTGGCCGACAGTTGTTTGTTTTCCAAACCATCGACCACACCCTGCTTTGTCCATAGTGTATTCATTCCATGGTGGATCAGCGAAAACGTCAACATATAGTGTTGTTAATTCTGAGAGATCAGTTTTTGACATTGTTTTCACCTCCTTTCCAATTTTTGATAAGGTCGATATAAAATTGCTGGCCTTGCCTGATGTTTTTGATCAGGACGAATTCGTTTTTTTGGTGCGCTTGAGCGGCTAGGCCGCAACCGAACCCGAAACATGGACAACCAAAAGTTTCGTTGAGCATTTGGGTATCAAGATAGCCGTTTCGTAATTCAGAACAGGCAGGATATTTTTTTGTAATGGCTCTTGGCAGAGCGGAAAGTGGCGAGAACCAACCCAACTTGTCGTGACGAATAGTAAATTCCAAACCCAGATCGTTTCTTTTGGCTTCCTGTTGGGCCAACCTAACAATTGTTTTTGCTTGCAGTTTTGGTGTTGCCGGACGAATATCAACAATGAACTCACAATAGTCGGCAATGTTGTTGCCTTGTCTGCCGATGTCATTTTTCAGTTCAAGGCCACCATTAATGCTGGCCAGATTAATATCAGATCTGCCAATAGCTGGATCGATAAATGCTGGGACAGTTTCTGATAATTTCTTATAGATTTTTTGTGAGCCAAGTATGGCGTTGTTGCCATCTTCTGGGCGGGAGGCATGTCCAGTTTTGCCCCGAACAGTGAATTTGGTTTCAATCAGACCACGACAACCATTATGAATTTGGTTATCTGAACCCTCACCGATGATTAGCTTGGGTTTAATTTTATTTTTGTAGACTTTTATAAATTGATTCATCCCAAGAAAGTCATATTCTTCGTCGATATAAAAAAGCCACATGATCCCTTTTGTTGGTCCAAGTTGATTGATGGAACTCAACATGCATGCCAGGGTACTTTTCATATCTGATGCACCCAAACCGAGTATCTTGCCGTTTTTAATTACGGGTTGTGTGAATTGACCTTTTGGTTCGACGGTATCGATATGTCCGCAAAGTAGGAGATTGGTGGGATAATTATCGGAAGCGATTATAT